>JAOPVO010000089.1 GCA_025966155.1 Pseudonocardiales bacterium | reverse complement strand
GGGTGCGCCCCGTACTGTCAAGGCAGTGCGCCTAGTGAAGCTCGTGCCCCTGCGTCGGTTCCCGTCGGTTGCTCTGGCCGGCGCGGCAGTGATCATCGCGTCCGTGCTGCTCGGGGCCTGCACGTCCGGCGGCTCGTCGCCCTCGGCCGATGGCACGGGAGCCGGCCCATCGCCGTCGGTTGCGACGTCCACGTCGACGTCCTCGGCCCCGGCCACCGCACCGGTCGCGACCCCGACGCCCAGTCCCACGCCAACATCCCCGGTGCATGCGACTCTGCTGGAGAGCGACGGCGTCACCTACGGCGTCGGGATGCCGATCGTCATGCGCTTCGACGTTGCCGTGACCGATAAGACGGCGCTGCAGAAAGCGGCAACGGTCAAGGTGAATGGCGTCGCCGGCAACGGCTCCTGGTACTGGTTCACGCCCACGGAGGCGCACTACCGGCCGCAGGCGTACTGGCCCGCCCACGCGACGATCACGATGGACGCCCCACTCAAGGGGCTCTCAGCGGGCGATGGCCTCGCCTACAACGACAGCCTGACTCTGCGGATGCTCACCGGTGCGGCGAATATCTCGACCGTCGATGCGAGCGCGCTGCAGATGACGGTGACTTCCGACGGCGCCGTGGTGCGGACGATTCCGGTGTCCCTCGGCAAGGCCGAGACCCCGACCTACAGCGGCGTCAAGGTGATCGAGGAGAAGGACGCGGTCGAGCGGATGGTCGGGCCCGGCTACGACGAGCAGGTCCCGTGGTCGCTGCGGATCACCAACTCGGGGGAGTACGTGCACGCCGCGGCGTGGAACTCGCAGATCGGTTCGGTCAGCACCTCCAACGGCTGCACCAACCTGAGCACCGATGACGCCAAGTGGATGTTCGACTTCTCGCTGATCGGCGACATAGTCACCTATCCGAATGCCGCCGGCGGGGTGATGCCGTCCTGGGACGGCTACGGCGACTGGAACCTGGACTGGGCGACCTGGTCCGCCGGCGGCGCGCTCTAGACGCGTCGCCTGACAGGTCGCCTGACGGTGCGGCGACCTCAGCGCTTCAGAGCGCGGTGACCTCGATGCGGAAGCCGTCATCGGTTCGGGTGAAGACGGCCCCGTCGTCGCTGCCGACCGCGGCGGCTTTGCGGACGCGCAGGTTCGCGCAGCATCCGGGCGCGCACACCGCCGGCCACGGTCCGAGGTCGGACAGGGCGCTTACCGGCGCCGCCGGGTCCAGTCGCTCCTGAATGAGATCGACCAATCCGGTGATGAACGCCGGGTGCGTGCCCGCAGTGGCCACGCGAGCGAAGGCGATGCCAACCTCCTGCGCCGTCTCGCGCGCCTCCTCGTCGAGGTCCCAGAGCACCTCGAGGTGGTCGCTCACGAATCCGGATGGGACAACCACCACGCCGCGCATACCGCTCGCTGCGGCCGCGCGCACGGCGTCGTTGATGTCCGGCTCGAGCCAGGGCATGGACGGCGGGCCGCTGCGCGATTGGTAGACCAGGCGCCAGTCCGGCATGTCGATCCCGGACAGCGTCTGGGCCTCATCGACGATCAGCGCGGCGGTCTCGAGGTGCTGCGCCTCGTACATGCCCCCGACAGGGGCATCGGGGCGGTGGTCGTGGCGGGCCGGGGGACCGGACGACAGGCCCATCGAGTCGGGGATCGAGTGCGTGGTGAACAGGATCTCCAGCGGGGCGTCCTCGCCGACCTCGGCCTGCAGCGACGCGACCGCGGCGGCCAGGCCCTCGGCGAAGGGCGCGACGAACCCGGGGTGGTCGAAGTACTGGCGAACCCGATCGATAGCCAGCTTGCCGTCCAGTCCGGAGGTGGCCAGCGCATCCGCGAAGTCCTCGCGGTACTGGCGGCAGCTGGAATACGAGGAGTACGCGCTGGTGACCAGCGCCAGCACGCGCGTGTAGCCGGCTTCGTGGGCGGCCGTCATCGCCTCGTGCAGATAGGGATCCCAATTGCGGTTGCCCCAGAGGATGGGCAGGTCCAAATCACGCTTAGCTAGCTCTGCTTCGAGCGCGGCGATCAGCGCGCGGTTCTGATCGTTGATCGGGCTGACGCCGTTGAAGTGCTCGTAATGGTGCGAGACCTCGATGAGCCGCTCGGGCGGGATCCCCCGGCCGCGGGTGACGTTCTCCAGGAACGGCATGACATCGGCCATGCCCTCAGGCCCGCCGAAGCCGACCAGCAGCAGTGCGTCGTAGGGCCCCTCAGGCAAGGACGTCCCCAACCTCTTCCAGGGCAATCCGACGCCCGGTGAAGAACGGGGTCTCGATGATCACGTGGCGGCGGGCCTCGGAGTAGCGCAGGTGGCGCATGAGGTCCACGAGATCGTGCAGGTCGTCGGCCTCGAGCGCGAGCATCCACTCGTAGTCCCCCAGCGCGAACGACGAAACCGTGTTGGACACGACCTGGGGGTACTCCCGGCCCATCTTGCCGTGCTCGCTGAGCATCCCGCGCCGCTCCTCGTCGGGCAGCAGGTACCACTCCTTGGACCGCACGAACGGGTACACCGCGGCCCAGCCGCGCGGCTCGATGCCGGCCAGGAAGGCCGGCACGTGGGTCTTGGAGAACTCCGCGGTGCGGTGCAGGCCCAGGGCCGACCACGTCAGCTCGAGCTCGGCGCCGGCGGCGGCGGCCCCGCGGCGGATCGCGCGGAAGGATTGCTGTAGCTGCTCGGCCTTGGGAGCGTGCACCCAGAACATCAGGTCGGCGTCGGCGCGCAGCCCAGAGACGTCGTAGACGCCGCGGACCACCACGCCGGGCTCCTCGGCCCCGCCGGCCGGGTCGGTCGGCTCGCCGGATTCGCCGTACAGCGCCGCCCCGAGGTGCTTGGCGAGGTCGGCGGCGTTGCCGTCGAACGGCTCCGCGGCGCGGTAGACGGCCCATCCGGTGTAGCGGATGACGTCATTGAGGGCGAGCAGCGCGGCGTCGCCGGCCCCGTCCGGTCCAGTGCTGTGGGTCATGCCTCCATCCTGCCACCGCGGCGTCAGAGCGAAGCGGCGGTCCGGCGCGCATCGGCTACGACCGCTGCCAGACCATTGCCCGCTATCCATGCCCCGCACACCGCCAGGCCCGGGTGGGCCGCCACCTCGGTCCGCAGGGCCGCGACGCGCTTCGCGTGACCGGTGCCCGGGCGGGGCAAGGCCGAGCTCCACGCGACGCGGGCGAACCCGGTCACGCTGGCCGGGTCCAGCGCGACGCCGAGCAGGGTCGCGGCATCGGCAATCGCCAAGCGGCGCAAGGCATCGGGATCCCGGGCGACGGCCTCGGGCAGCGGCCGCTCGTCCCCGCCGCGACCGTAGGACAGCCGCAGCACATGACGCCCAGGGCCGGCGGCCGCGGCCAGCCACGGCCACTTCGCGGTTGCGTGGGTCAGGGCCTTAGCAGTGACGTCGGTGGAGCGGCGGGCGACCAGGATGCCGGTGCCGCGCGGGGCGGCGTCGAGCAGCGGCTCGTCCAGGATCAGCGTCGTCAGCACGACATCGGTGGTGTCCGGCGCCTCGAGCAGGGCCTCGACCGGCGCGCCGAGCGCGCTGATGAGCAGTGCCGCGGCCTCCGGCGCGGGGACGGCAATAACCACGGCGGTGGCGCGCAGGTGCTGGACAGCCGCGGCGCCGCGGGCCACGGCAGCCGGGGGAGTACGGGTGGTCAGCCGCCATGGATTGGCCTCGGGCGCGCCGGACCAGTCGGCCGGCACGAGCTTGAGATCGGAGATGGCCGAGCCGGTGAGGATCGGCACGCCAAGCTCGCGCAGCCGCTCGCGCAGCGTGTCGATGAGCAGGTGCACGCCGCCCTCGAGCCCGCGCACCGCGGCGCCGGCGGGGCCGAGGGGCGCGCGGAGCCTGGCCACGGCCGCCCCCAGCGAGCCGGTCTCGGCCAGCGCCGCGCGCAGCCCCGGGGCCACGACGTCGACATCGAGGTCGTCGGGATCGGCGGAGTGCACGCCGCCGACAACCGGCTCGACGAGCGTCGACACGACGCGATCGCCCATCCGGGCGCGCACCAGCGCGCCGAAGGACAGCGATTCCCCGGCCGCGCCTGCGCCGTAGCCGGCCGGCAGCAGCCGATCCAGCGCCGCCCGGGCGCTGGCCCACGGCCCGAGCGCCCGGCGCACACCGGGATCGAGGGCATTGACGGGCACGCCCAGCAGCCCGGCCGTCGGAAGCGGCACGGCCCGGCCATCGACCCAGGCCCAGGACCCGAGGGCGGCGGGGGCGACGATGCGATCCTCGAGGCCCAGGTCGCGGGCGAGGTCGAGCACGGCGGGCCGGGCGGCGGCGAAGGACTCGGCGCCGGAGTCCAGCGTGATGCCCGCGACGTCGTGCTCGCCGACGCAGCCCCCAAGGACCGGCGACGCCTCGAGGACGACGGGCCGGCGCCCGGCGCGGGCCAGCTCCCAAGCGGCCACGAGCCCGGCGATGCCCCCGCCGATCACCGCGACGTCGATGATCGCAAGGTCGCCGTCGACGTCAGGGGCCGTCATGGCGTCGTTGCTGATCGTGCGTCGTTGACTGTCATGGCGTCGCTGCTTGATGAGGCGTCGTGGGTGATCACGGCGCAGCGGCGGGTTCCGGCGCGATGCTGTGCACGAGCTCCACGACGCGGGTCAGCACCGTCGGGTCCGTCTCGGGCGGCACGCCATGGCCCAGGTTCACCACGTGGCCGGGCGCAGCGGCGCCGCGGGCGACCACATCGCGCACATGCGCCTCGAGCACCGGCCACGGCGCGAACAGCAGCGCCGGATCGATGTTGCCCTGGACCGGGACATGGCCGCCGAGACGCTCGATGCCGGTGTCGAGCGGGATGCGGTAGTCGATGCCGACGACATCCGCGCCCGCGTCGCGCATCGCGGCCAGCAGCTCGCCGGTGGACGTCCCGAAGTGCACGCGCGGCACCCCGAGGTCGGCGACGCCGGCCAGCACGCGAGCCGAGTACGGCGCGACGAAGGTGGAATAGTCGGCTAAGGACAGCGCCCCGGCCCATGAGTCGAACAGCTGGATGGCGCTGGCCCCGGCCAGCACCTGCGCGCGCAGGAACGCCAGGCTGACCTCGGCGACCCACCCCAGCAAGCGGTCCCAGAGCACGGGATCGCTGTGCATCAGGGCCTTGGTGTGCAGCAGATCGCGCGAGGGCTTGCCCTCGACCAGATAGGACGCGACGGTGAACGGCGCGCCGGCGAAGCCGATCAGCGGGGTCGATCCGAGCCCATCGACGGTCAGCGCGACGCCGGCGGAGATCGCGGCGAGCTCCTCGGGGCCGGGCACGTCGCGGATCACGGCGTCGAGGTCCGCAAGCGTGCGAATCGGGCGCTGCACCACGGGCCCGATGCCGGGCGCAATGTCGACGTCGACGCCGGCGACCTTCAGCGGCACGACGATGTCGCTGTAGAAGATGGCCGCGTCGACGTCGTGCCGGCGGACCGGCTGCAGCGTGATCTCGCTGGCGAGCTCCGGGGTCAGGCAGGACTCGAGCATTCCGGTGCCCTCGCGGACCTTCTTGTACTCGGGCAGCGATCGCCCGGCCTGGCGCATGAACCACACCGGGCGCCGCTCGCCCACCGGTCGCCCGGTGTAGGCGCGGATCAGCGGGGATTCGGAGGTGGCGCTGGCATGCCAGGGGTGGTTCGCGGGGAGCGGCATGGGGCCCATCGTGCCAGTTCCTGATCGATACACCGGCGGCAGATATGAGCGCCGGGTGTGAGGTCGGGTCCGGGGGGCCGACCGCCCGCAGGCGCGGCGACATCGACTGTACGATTACCGATTGTGTCTTTGACAGTCCTCGGCGCCAGCCACGCGGACGTCTCTGTCGCCCAGCTGGAGCAGCTTAACTTAGGTATGCCTAAGTTGGCTAGTGCGCTCTGCGGCGAGCTCGCCGACGAGGATGCCCGCGCGGCTATCGACGGCGTCGTTGTGCTGGCGACGTGCAACCGGGTCGAGATTTACTTGGACGCCGCGCGCTTCCACGACGCGGTCTCTGTTGCCACCGCGACCCTCGCGCGGCTGTGCGGCCTGCCCAGCTCCGAGGTCGGGGAGCTGCTGCAGCTGCGCGTGGGCGAGGACGTTGCCGCCCATCTGTTCGCCGTGGCAAGCGGGCTGGAGTCCATGGTCGTCGGCGACGAGAGCATCTCCGGCCAGGTCGGCCAGGCCCTCCAGAACTCCCACGAGATCGGCGCTACGACCCCGCGCCTGCACCGGCTGTTCCAGACCGCGCTCCGCACCGCCCGACGCGTCGCCGCCGACACCCGGCTTGGCGCGTCCGGCCGCTCGGTGGTGCAGGTGGCCCTCGATGTCGTCGAGGCGCAGGCCGCCCCGATCGCCGGCGCGCACGTGTTGCTGGTGGGCACCGGGTCGTTCGCCCGGGTCGCCCTCGGTGCGCTTCGCCGCCGCGGCGTTGCCTCGATCAGCGTCTTCTCCTCGAGTGGCCGCGCTGACGCCTTCGCCCAGTCGCAGGAGATCGCGGCCGTCCCAAGCGATGGGCTGGTCGCCGCCCTGGCCGCCGCCGACCTCGTGGTGTGCTGCAGCGGATCGACCGGCTCGCTCATCGACGCTGCCCAGCTGCTGGAGGCGCGCGGCGATCGTGCCCTGCCGCCGATCGTCGACCTCGCCCTCACCCCGGATGTCGCCTACGACGTCCACCAGCTGCCGGGCGCATTTGTGGTTGACCTCGACGTCGTCGGGCGCAATGCGCCGCCCGAGCACGCCGGCACGGTGACCGCGGCCCGCGCGCTCGTCGATGCCGCCGTGACCAAGTTCCAGGAGGACGCGGCGGCGCGCACGCTCGACCCGGCGGTCGTGGCCCTGCGCGATCACGTCACGCAGATGCTGACCCGCGAGGTCGCGCGCGTACGCGAGCGCGGGGATTCCGAGCAGGCGGCCGAGATCGAGCACGCCCTGCGCCGCCTCACCAGCTCCCTGCTCCATCTGCCGACGGTGCGGGCCCGCGAGCTGGCCAAGAGCGGGGATCACGCCGACTATGTCGCGGCGCTGCAGACGCTGTTCGGCATCGAGGTCCCAGAGTCGCTGCGCGGCTCGTAGCAGTCAGTCGCTGCGCGGCGCCTAGCCCGCTCCCGGGCGCTCCGTAGGCTGGGCCCATGGAGCTCACGCACGTAGACGCCGCCGGCTCGGCTCGGATGGTCGACGTCAGCGGCAAGGACGTCACCGTGCGCGAGGCGGTTGCATCGGCCCGCCTGCTGACGACCCCAGAGGTGATCGATCTGCTGCGACGCGACGGGCTGCCCAAGGGCGATGCGCTCGCGACCGGCCGCATCGCCGGGATCGCGGCGGCCAAGCGCACGCCGGACCTCATCCCGCTGTGCCATCCGGTGGCCATCCACGGCGTGACCGTCGATCTCGATCTTGACGTCGATAGTGTGCTCATTACCTCGACCGTGCGCACCGCCGACCGCACCGGCGTCGAGATGGAGGCGATGACCTCGGTTGCCGTCGCCGGCCTGGCGCTCTACGACATGATCAAGGCCGTCGATCGATCCGCGGTGCTCGCCGACATCAGGCTCGAGCGCAAGTCCGGCGGCCGTCGCGGCGACTACGTCCGGCCGGTCGGCGCATGAGCGCGCCCATCCGCGCCGCGGTCATCACCTGCTCGAACCGCTCCGCGAGCGGCCTGCGGCCAGATGATTCCGGCGCGCTGCTGACCGAGCTGCTGGTCGCCGCCGGGCACGACGTAGTGGTGCGCACGGTCGTGCCCGACGACATCGACGCGATTCGGCAGGCGGTGCGCGGCGCCCTCGAGATCGGCGCGCGCGCGATCATCACCACCGGCGGCACCGGGCTGACCCCGACCGACGTGACCCCCGAGGCCATCGCCCCGCTGCTGGAGCGGGAGATCCCCGGGATCGCCGAGGCGCTGCGGGCGGTGTCCCGCGAGGCCGTGCCGACCTCGGTGCTCTCGCGCGGCGTTGCCGGGACGATCGGCGCGGTGCTGGTCGTGACGCTGCCCGGCTCGCCGGGCGGCGTCCGCGATGGAATGCGCGTGCTGCTGCCGCTGCTGTCCCATGCGCTGGACCAGATGGCCGGCGGCGACCACCAACCCGGCGGGGGAATCTGATGACCGATGATGCGCGCACCGGTGTGGTGCTCTGCGAACTGACGGATGCGCCGCTGGACCTGGCTGCCCATCTGGCCGCAGTGCGGCTGCCCGCCGGTGGGGCCGATGTGTCGTTCGCCGGCGTTGTGCGCGATCACGACCACGGCCGCACGGTCATGGGGATCGAGTACGTGGCCTATCCGACGGCGGCGCAGGTCCTGCTCGAGGTCGCCCAAGAGATCGCAGCGCTGCCCGATGTCCTTGCCGTGGCCGTGAGCCACCGCGTCGGCGAGCTGGCGATCGGCGACGCCGCCTTGGTCGCGGCGGTGACGTGCGCCCATCGGCGCGAGGCGTTCGAGGCGTGTGCGCGGCTCGTGGACGAGGTCAAGGCCCGTCTGCCGGTGTGGAAGCGCCAGGTGTTCGACGACGGGACCGACGAGTGGGTCAACTGCGCCTGAGGGCTCGTCGCAGGCAAGGTAGCTAGACGGTCAGCCCCCGGCGAACGGCGGCAGGACGTCGACCGTGGCGCCCTCGGGCAGCGCCGCGTCGGGGTCGTACTGGGCCCCGTTCACCAACAGCGACGCAGCGCCCATCACAGCGCTCAGCTCCGGGCGCAGAGCGAGGTTATCGCGCAGCGCCCGGAGCGTAGAAGCCTGCGCCGGCTCGGACCGGTGGCCAGCCGCGCGTGCGGCACCGGCCCAGAATGTCACCACTACCGACGTCATCGGCGTTGCGCTGAGATCAGACTGACTTCTCGGGGTCCTCGTCGATGATCTCGGCATCGACGATCTCGGCATCGATCGGGTCCGCGTCCATGAGATCGGCCGCCGCTGCGCTCGAGCCGGTCGAGGTGGCCGCCGACGGGTCGAACGTAGCGACTGCGATATCGGCAATGTCCGCCTCGGCGGGATCGGCCTTCGGAGCGCTGTCCTTCGCCGCACTGTCCTTGCCGCGCAGTGCGCCCTCGACCTTGTCGCTGACGCCGTCGATCTTCTCGGTGTAGCGACCGCCAGTCGCCTTGTCCAGGCTGTCGCCGATCTTCCCGGCCGCCGAGGCCGCGACGGGGCGGGCCTTGTCGACGAACTCGCCGGCCTGCTCCTTGGCCTTCTCCGCCAGCGGCTTGGCCTTCTCGACCAGATCCTCCGCTTGGCCCCTGGCCTTCTCGACGTAGGGCTTGGCCTTCTCGATCAAGTCCTCGGCCTGCTCGCGGGCCTTATCGATGAAACTGCTCATGTCGTCATCCTTCCGTATCGCCCCGGCGGTGCCGCCCGTGGCGCAGTCGTTGCGTGGTCGCGATTGCGTGAGTCGATTATGTCGCCGATCGCAGAGATGCCTGAGTGTGGGCCATTCCCATTTCCAGAAGATCAACGCCCCGGCGTTGCCAGGCACACTGTCGACATGATCGACGCGACGCCCCGTCATGACGCAGAGCCGCAGGCCCGGCCGGACCTGCCCGTGCGCGACGCGGAGCCTGCGGGTGAGAATGCGACCCGACCCTCGACCACGCGTGCGGCGTCAGCCGGCGACGAGCAGCCGGTGACCCCGGATGTGTCGCAAGATGACACCGACCACGGCTGGGGGGACGACCTGCGGGACCCTCGGGGTGGGCGCGATGAGGATTGGTATCGCCGCGAACGCCCCCCACATTGGGAGTGAGATGAGCGAGCGCGCGGCCCGGTACGACATCGCCCACTACGACGAGTTCGGCCTCCTGGAGTACAACGCCGACCACGCCGGACTGCCATGGGCGGGCGCCCCGCCTGCGCGCCGGCTCGCCGTCGATGTGGGCGACGGGCACAGTGTCAGCGCCATCGTGTGGGGCACGGTCGGCAGTGCTGCGATCCCGGGCGTCGATGCCCCGGCGCCGGATCTGGTGTTCCTGCACGGCCATGGCCAGAACGCCCATACGTGGGACACCGTGCTGCTCGGGTTGGGCCGCCCCGCGGTCGCCATCGACCTGCCCGGCCACGGGCACTCGGACTGGCGGGCGGACAAGGACTACTCGCTGCCGCGCAATGCCGACGCAGTGGCGACGGTGCTGCGCGCCCACGCCACTACGCCGGCCTTCATCGTCGGCATGTCGATGGGCGGCCTCACGACGATGGCCCTGGCCGCGCGCCACCCGGACCTCGTGCGTGGCGCGGTCATCATCGACATCACGCCGGGCTCGCCTCCGCGCCTCGGCCAGCTGACCGCCGCGCAGCGCGGGGCCGAGGCGCTGACCGCCGGCGCTGTCACCTTCGACAGCTTCGAGGCGATGGTCGACGCGGCGGCCGCTGCGGCGCCGGATCGGACGTGGGACTCCCTCGCCCGCGGCGTGGCGCACAACGCCAAGCAGGCCGACGACGGCACATGGATCTGGCGCTACGACCGGGCCCGCCGCCGCCCGCCGGTCCCAGAATCGGACTCAGAGGCGACGGGTTCAGATGCGGCCGGGCCCACGAACGTGGCGCCATCGGCGCCGAGCGCGCAGCCGATGGCCCAGCTCTGGGACGACCTCTCGGCCAGCGCCGCGCCCATGACGCTGGTCCGCGGCGGGGCGTCGATGTTCACCCACGACGACGACGTCGAGGAGTTCGTGCGACGCAAGCCCGGCACGCCGGTGCATGTCGTCGAGGGGTCCGGCCACTCAGTTCAAAGCGACCGGCCCCGCGAGCTGATCGAGATCATCCGCGCCGCGATGGGCTGACTCAGCCCGGCGCAGGCCGGCACAGCCCGGCGCAGCCCGGCACAGGCCGGCACAGCCCGGCGCGGCGGAACCGCGGCGGGAAATGCTGCGGAAACGCGCGGGTCAGGCGGTGTTCTGGGACTTCAACAGGTCGCGGATCTCGGCGAGCAGGACGGCCTCGTCGGTCGGCGGCGCGGCGGGCTCGGCCTCATCGGTCCCGGACTTCCGGGCGGCGGCGAGCGCGCTCAGCTTCTTCACCGGCAGTACGACGAAGAAGTACAGCGCAGCCGCCACAAGGATGAAGTTGATCACCGCGGTGAGGAATGCGCCGTAACCGAAAACGGTGTCGTTGATCGTGAAGGTCAGCCTGTCGAAACTCGGCTGACCGACGATCAAGGCGATCAGCGGAGTCAGCAGGTTGTCGACCAGCGCCGACACGATGACGGTGAATGCCCCGCCGACGACAACCGCGACGGCGAGGTCGATGACATTGCCGCGCAACAGGAAGTCGCGGAATCCGGTGCCGATGTCCTTCAGTGCGCTCATCAATGTGCTCCCTGGGGTGAGGCTCCTGCGTCCCCGGGAGGGGCGCGGCGCCTGGCGTCGGCTTAAGGCGAGGCGAAGGGTAGCGATGCGGGGACGCGGCACACGAGATGCGGGCAATCTATTCCGCCCGTCCCCGTCGGCGGCTACCCGCCGCGGGGCTTCACGACCACCGTCAGCCGGGCGTCGGCGCGGCCGGCGAGCGCACGCGCCTCCTCGTCGGACAGCTCGATGACGACGTACCCGGACGCCTCGGCGGAGCCCTGATTGCGCGTCGACGGCACCACCGCCAGGACCAGTGCGGCTACGGCGACCAACGCGGCGGCCGCGGCCCTATCGGCGTAGACGGCGTCGCCATCCGGCTGCGCCGCGTACACATCGACGCGGTCCCCCATCGCCACCAGGAGGCTGGCCGGGCCGACCGGGAGGACGGCGGCCACGTGACCCACGGCCAGGCCCGCGGCCGGGCCCGGGGGCGCGGTCGGCGTGGGGCCGGCATCCGCCGGTCGGCCCTCGCCCCCACCGGCCAGCGCCAC
>JAOPVO010000080.1 GCA_025966155.1 Pseudonocardiales bacterium | reverse complement strand
CGGGAATGCGTCGCCGAACACCCGGAGCGTGCTGCGCAGGCGGCGAGTGGCGACCCGCGTGGCGTGGATCGGGTCGAGCCCGCGCCGCAGGTCGACATCGCCGAGGGCCAGGGCGTGGAACTGGTCGGCGATGTAGGCGGTCAGGACCGCGGCCGCCGAGTCGGTCCTCGGCGGGGCCGCGGGTGCTGCGCCCAGCGCCCGCCCAAGCTTCGATCCGTCCGCGGAGCGCGTTGCCCCCGCTTTGAGCAGCCGCCGCCCGGCCTTGGCCAGCAGCGCCTCGGTCCCGGTGCCGAGCTCGAGCTCGATCTCGCGCCAGGCGGTCAGGGTGACGGCGTCGCCCGGCGCAGTCGCGGTCACGGTGTCGTCGGCGGCCTCGAGCAGCGTTGCGCCATCCGCCCCGTCCAGGCGCTGGATACGGCGGGACGTCCGCACGACGGCAACAACCGCAAGCGGCTGCCCCAATGCGATCCCTGCAGTCAGGTCGGCCAGCTCCGGAGGGACGGCCTCGTCGCCGTTCAATGGGAGCCGGATCTCCGTCCGGGCCTCGCCGTCGGGCACCTTCATCTGCCAGCCCTCGTCGGCGTCGCCCTCGCGCCGCCGCAGCGTGATCCCATGCCGGAGCAGGGCATGATCGGGGGTATCGAAATACGTCGACCTGAGTGCCACCGTGGCCTCGACGATCTCTCCGTCGCCGGGTGCCAGTGCGCTCAGGTCCGGCATGACGAATGCCCGGTCGACGGAGTACTTATCTTCCCGTTCGCGCTGCGTCGTGGACATGGCCCCATCGTCCCCTTTCCCTCGTGCGAGCATGCGGTATGAGCATCGAGCGATTCGAGGTCAGCCGGGATATCGCCGCGCCGCCCGCGGCGGTATTCGCGCTGCTGTGCAATCCGCAGGGCCACGTGGCCATCGACTCCTCGGGGATGCTGCAGTCCGCCGAGGGCGAGCCGGTGCGGGCGGTGGGCGACACGTTCGTGGTCCACATGGACCGCGAGTCGCTGAACGACCGGCCGATCGGCAAATACGACGTCACGGTGATCATCACGTCCCTCGTGCCCGACGCCACGCTCGAGTGGACGATCAGCGGCCGCATCCAGCCGCCCATCCGGCACCTCTACGGCTACCGGCTCGAGGCCAGCGACTACGGCACGCTGGTCACGTCGTACTACGACTGGAGCGAGATCCATGAGAAATATCGTGCTATGGGTATGTTCCCGGTGATCCCCGAGGCGGCGCTACGGGCGACGCTCGGCATCCTGGCCCGCACGCTCGAGCACTAGGCCCGTCCCCGCCTGGGCTGATATACCGGACGAGGGCAATGACGCCCTGCTCGATCGAGAGGACGCACATGGGTCTCAAAGGCGAGGCGGCAATCGTCGGCTATGTAGAGCTGCCCGCGGAGCGCAAACCCACCGGCGATCCGCTGTTCTCCCTAGAGCAGTACGCGAGGCTGTCGGCGGCGGCCATCGCCGACGCCGGACTGTCCGCGGGGGACATCAACGGCATCATCACCCCCGGGATCCGGGAGGCCTCGAGCTTCGTCCCGTCGACGGTTGTCGAGTACCTCGGCATCCCGGTCAACTTCGCCGAGATCATCGACCTCGGCGGGGCTTGCGCGGCGGCAATGGTGTGGCGCGCAGCGGCGGCCATCGAGCTGGGGCTGTGCGACGCAGTCCTGTGCATCACCCCCGGCGGCACGCAGGTCCCGCAATCCGATCGCAAGCCCCGCCCGAGCTTCGGCCCGTGGGGCGCGTCGAGCAATTTGTACGGATCGCCGCAGGCCGAATTCGACATCCCGTACGGCAACCTCGGGCAGAACGGGCCATACGGCCAGATGGCCCGGCTCTACGGCAGCCTGTACGGATATGACGCCCGCGCGGCGGCGAAGATATCCGTCGACCAGCGGGTGAACGCCTGCGCGACGCCCGGCGCCGCCTTCTACGGCAAGCCCATCACGGTCGAGGATGTGCTGGCCAGCCCGATGATCGCCGACCCGCTGCACATGCTCGAGATCGTCATGCCGGTCAGCGGCGGGGCGGGCGTGGTGGTCGCGAGCGCGGACGTCGCCCGCCGAGCGAAAAACCGGCCGGTGTGGATCGATGGGTTCGGGGAGCGCGTCGCCTACAAGACGCCGACGTATGCGCAGGATCTGATGAACTCCCCGATGGTCCAGGTCGCGGAGTCGGCGTTCGCGATGGCCGGCATTGGGCGGTCGGACATCGATATGGCCTCGATCTACGACTGCTACACGATCACCGTACTGATGAGCCTGGAGGATGCGGGGTTCTGCGCGAAGGGCACCGCGATGGACTTCGTGTCGTCGCATGACCTGACCTTCCGCGGGGACTTCCCGCTGAACACCGGCGGCGGGCAGTTGGGATACGGCCAAGCCGGGCTCGCCGGGGGCATGCACCACGTCTGCGATGCGACTCGCCAGATCCAGGGCCGCGCCGGGGCGGCCCAGGTTGCGGACTGCAATCGGGCCTTCGTATCGGGCAATGGCGGAATCATGAGCGAGCAAACTGCTCTTGTGCTGCGAGGGGACTGACTGCGGTGGCGACCAATTACATAGGTGTCAATGAGCTGACCGACAAGCCCATGCCAGTGAAGACGCCGACCAGCGCTCCCTTCTGGGATGCCCTCGCCGAGCACCGAATCCGCATCCAGTACTCGCCGTCGCTGGGGGAGTACGTGTTCTATCCGCGGGTGCTTGCGCCTGGCACCCTGGCCGACGATCTGGAGTGGCGGGAGATCTCGGGACTGGGGACGCTGTTCACCTATACGATCGCGGAGCGGCCGGTCGCGCCGCAGTTCGCTGCCGACGTGCCCCAGTTGCTGGCCATCGTGCAATGGGACGAGGGGCCGCGGATCAGCACCGAGATAGTCAACGCCGACCCTGCAGCGCTGGTGCTGGGGATGCGACTGAGGCCGGTGTTCTTCGACTATCCCGCGCACGATGTGACGATGCTGCGCTACGAGCCGGCGTGACCCGCAGGTCGCGCCGGCATCGCCTGCGCCGTTAGGCGCGGGTGGGCAGGGGCTGGTCCAGGGGGATCGGCTTCGCCGGGTCCAGCCCGAGCGCGATCACCGTGGCGTTGAGCTCGACGATCTCCTGCCAGACCGCGGCGACCTTCGTCGCCAGATCGTCGAGCGAGCCCTCGTTGGAGATCAGCCAGCGGGCATTTGCGCGTCGGTGCTCGTCTGAGACCTGGACCGCGATGCGGCGGCGGGCGTCCTCCTCGTCGATGCCGCGGCCCTCCTTCAGCCGCGCGATGCGCAGTTCCTCCGGGGCGTCGACGACGATGATGCCGATGTAGTTCCCCTCGGTCTTCGTCTCGAGCAGGATCGGCGCGTCGGTCACGAAGATCGCCTGGTCGCCGAGGCGCTCGATCGCCGCCTCCCGGGTGGCCTTCGTCATGCGCCCCATGTGCGCGAAGATGATCCGCTGGAGGTCGTTTCGGGCCTCGTCGTTGCCGAACACCGTCTCGGCCATCTTGGCCCGATCGAGTGCGCCGTCCTCCTGCAGAACGCCGGCGCCGAATCGCTCGGTGACCTCGCCAAGCGCGGGGCCGCCTGGGGCGACGATGTCCCGGGCGACCTTGTCCAGGTCGATCAGCACCGCGCCGTGCTCGATGAGCAGCGACGACACGGCCGACTTCCCGGATCCGATACCGCCCGTCAGTCCGACAATAAGCACCCTAACCACCTCTCTGCGGATGGGCTGGACGCCCTGAGCGACTAGATCGCGTCACAGCGTGTGCGTCAACCGGGCCCATCCGCTAGGGGAGGTGGCCCTCAGTGCTGGCGGCTCCGGATGGGCGAGCGTCGGGCGAGCATCAGAGCGAGGCCGCCGAGGGCGACCAGCGCCAGGCCGGTGCCCGCCATCGCCCGGTCGGCGCGGCCGGTGAAGGCCAGGCCGCTGGAGGTGGTGCCGGCGCCCTGGCCGGTGAAGACCAGGCCGGAGCCTGCGGTCGAGCCGTTGGTCGGCGCCACCGTCTGCACGGCCACGGTGTCTCCGTTGGCCAGTACCGACAGCACGACAGTCGCGGTGACCGTGGCCTGCTCGCCGCCTGCGCCACCAGCACCGGCCGCGCCGACGCCGGCTCCTGCGGTCACGGTGACCGTTCCGGCCGGTGCCGCGGAGATCGTTGTGGTGGTACCTGGAGCGGTGACGGTGATCGGGGCCGCTGTTGCAGTGAC
>JAOPVO010000011.1 GCA_025966155.1 Pseudonocardiales bacterium | reverse complement strand
CGTCGCCGCCGATCATCGTCGGGCTGGTCCTCATCGGCCTGGGCAGCGGCGTCTTCCAGGCCGCGAACGCCGCCGCGACGCTGGCCGGCGTCGATTCGACGCAGCTCGGGCGCACCAACGCCGCCCGGATCACTGTCCAGAACACCGCGTACACGTCCGGCGTCGCGCTCGGCCTGACGCTGGTAGCGGCGGCGCTGCCTGCCGACCTCAAGGCGGCCGTGTTCGAGGGGGCGGGCGCGTCTCTGCGCGCGGGAGCCGAGGATCAGCTCGCGCACGGGTTCGCCGTGGCCTTCGCCGTGGCGGCCGCGCTGGCGATCTCCGCCGTGGCCATCAGCCTGCTGACCCGCGGGCCCCGGCCCTCCCCGGAGGCTTGAGCCCGATTACCGGGCTGAAGCGTCCCGGAACGGCGCAGGGGCCGAAGCCTCCCGGAACGGCGCAGGGGGCCGAAGCCTCTCCCGAACGGCGCCGGGCTGAAGGCCTCCCCGGAACGGCGCCGGGCAACAGGACCGGCGGTGTGCCCCCGGCTGGGATCGAACCAGCGACCGTCCGCTTAGAAGGCGGGTGCTCTTTCCGCTGAGCTACGGGGGCGAGACGCCGTCCAGATGGTCGGCTGGTCGGCGACGGCGCTGTCGCGAGCTATCCCAGGGTCACCTGTTCGGGCGGAAACACGTGGCGCAGGTAGTCATTGTTCCTGATCACGCAGGCATTCCACGCCGCGCCGTATCACGATGTCGTCTCGAGGGTTGTCCACAGCCGTCGCACTGTCCACAGATGAGATGGCCTCGGCCACGCAGAGTCCCGAACTCGGTTGGCTGAGCTCACGGCCGCCGGGTTGGCGGCGCCAAGGAGCACCCCACCTGAGGAGATCAGCATGAGCACGCAGATGACCATCGTCGGGAACCTGACGGATGACCCACGGATCCGCGTCACGGACAGCGGGACCGTGACCAGCTTCCGGGTCGCCCACACCGATCGCCGCCGCTCGCCCGAGACCGAGCAGTGGGAGGACGGCAAGAAGCTCTTCGTCAATGTCTCCTGCTGGCGCGCGCTGGCCGAGAACTCCGGCGACAGCCTTCGCAAGGGCCAGCCGGTCATCGTGGTGGGGCGGTACTACAGCCGCGAGTACGAGCAGGACGGCCAGCTGAAGATGACCTACGAGCTCGAGGCGACCTCGATCGGCTACGACATGGCCCGCGGGCGCTCCAGCTTCGCCAAGGCCCCCCGCCCGGCCTCGATGGCCGTCGATCTCGACGAGAGCGGCCTGCCCGTCGCGGCGCCGGATCGGGAGCTGGCCACTGTCTGAGCGACACGAATCGCGATTCGGCGAGCGGGGCGGCTCGCGGGCTGGGACACTGGACGCGCACGTGCGCGTCAGACCCACCCCGAGCGGCACCGCTCGCCACCGTCAGACAAGGTCATAGAGGAAGCGATCAGTGGCTCAGTTCATTTACACCATGCAGAAGGTGCGCAAGGCGCACGGCGACAAGGTCATCCTCGATGACGTCACGCTGAGCTTCCTGCCCGGCGCGAAGATCGGCGTGGTCGGCCCGAATGGCGCCGGCAAGTCCACGGTCCTGCGCATCATGGCGGGCCTCGATCACGCCTCCAATGGCGACGCGGCGCTGGCCCCCGGGGCGACCGTCGGCATGCTCCAGCAGGAGCCGCCGCTGGATGACACCAAGACCGTGCGCGAGAATGTCGAGGACGCCGTCGTGGAGCTGCGCGGCATCCTCGCGCGCTTCGACGAGGTCTCGGCCGCGATGGGCGAGCCCGACGCCGACTTCGACACCCTGCTGGCCGAGCAGGGCGACCTGATGGAGAAGATCGAGCACGCCGACGGCTGGGAGCTCGACAGCCGCATCGAGCAGGCGATGGACGCGCTGCGCTGCCCGCCCGGCGACGAGCCGGTAGTCCACCTGTCCGGTGGCGAGCGCCGCCGGGTCGCGCTGTGCAAGCTGCTGCTCCAGGCGCCGGACCTGCTGCTGCTGGATGAGCCCACCAACCACCTCGATGCCGAGAGCGTCCAGTGGCTGGAGCAGCACCTGGCCAAGTACCCCGGCGCGATCCTGGCCGTGACGCACGATAGGTACTTCCTGGACAACGTCGCGGACTGGATCCTGGAGATCGACCGCGGCCACACGTACCCGTACGAGGGCAACTACTCGACGTATCTGGAGAAGAAGGCCGAGCGCCTGGCGCTGGCCGGCCGCAAGGACATCAAGCTGCAGAAGCGGCTCAAGGAAGAGCTCGAGTGGGTGCGCTCCAACGCCAAGGGCCGCCAGACCAAGAGCAAGTCGCGCCTGGCCCGCTACGAGGAGATGGCCACGGAGGCCGAGAAGACCCGGAAGCTGGACTTCGAGGAGATCCAGATCCCGCCGGGCCCGCGCATGGGCAGCATCGTCGTCGAGGTCAGCCACCTGGACAAGGGCTTCGATGGCCGCCTGCTGGTCAAGGACCTCTCGTTCTCCCTGCCGCGCGGCGGGATCGTCGGGGTCATCGGCCCGAACGGCGTCGGCAAGACCACGCTGTTCAAGACCATCGTCGGCCTGGAATCCGCCGACTCTGGCGAGGTCAAGGTCGGGGAGACCATCAAGATCAGCTACGTCGACCAGAACCGCTCGGGCATCGACCCGAAGAAAAGCGTCTGGCAGACGGTGTCCGACGGGCTGGACTACCTGCAGGTGGGCCAGGTCGAGATGCCGTCCCGCGCATACATCGGCGCCTTCGGCTTCAAGGGCCCGGATCAGCAGAAGCTGACCGGCGTCCTCTCCGGCGGCGAGCG
>JAOPVO010000010.1 GCA_025966155.1 Pseudonocardiales bacterium | reverse complement strand
AGCTCGGGGCCGTTGTTGCGCACATTGCCCACGGCGCCCGATACGACGTATGGCTCGAGGCGCGCCTCGGGGATCTGGGCCAGGAGCGCGGCGGCGGTGGCGATGTCCCCGCTGCTGCAGTCCAGCCAGGCGGCGCGCAGGTCGGCCGGGACGATCACCGGGTTGCGGTCGTGGATCTCGCCCAGCAGATCCGTAGCCTGCTGGGTAATGATCGTGCACGTGACGAGCCAGCGGTTCGGGTCGTCGTCAGCCAGCGACGGGTCGCGCCAGAACTCGTAGAGCCCAGCCATAGCCAGCAGCCCGCCATCTGGGTCGTGCAGGAAGTGCGGCACCTTGCCGCCGTCCACCTTCTGCCATTCGTAGTAGCCCAGCGCGGGAATCAGGCAGCGGCGCCTGGCCGCGGCGGTCTTGAACGCCGGCTTCTCGGTGACCGTCTCGATGCGGGCGTTGATCATCCGCGCGCCGCCCCTGCTGTCCTTGGACCAGGACGGGACCAGCCCCCATCGCGCGGTCCGCAACTGACGGACAGCGGGCGGCGCCGCGTCGGCCTTCGCGCCGGTCTCGTGCGGCGGCCGCTGGACGATCAGGCGCACCGGATCGGTGGGCGCGACATTCCACGACCGGCCCGGGCTGTCGTCCAGCACGTCATCGATCTCGAACTCGGCCGCGAGATCCGCGTCCGACGTGATGCTCACGTAGCGACCGCACATGCGCCCATTCTGCCGCAGGGCGGGCGCAATATCGTGGTCGGATGCGCCGCTCGTTCGAGGATCTGCTCGCCGAGGCCGAGGCCGCCGAGGTCGCCGGGTGGGACTTCGACTGGCTCGACGGCCGGGCCACGGAGCAGCGTCCAACCTGGGGGTATCAGCGACTGCTGTCCGACCGGCTCGGCGACGTGTCGGCGGCCCTGGATATCCAGACCGGCGGCGGCGAGGTGCTGGCCGGGGTGCCGCGGTTCCCGCCGCTGATGGTGGCGACGGAGTCGTGGCCGCCGAACCTCGCCCGCGCCCGTGCGGCACTGGCGCCCCGAGGAGTTGCCGTGGTTGCCGACCGGGACGCCCCGCCGCTGCCCTTCGCGACCGGGTCGTTCGATCTGGTCACCAGCCGGCATCCGGTGTCGATCTGGTGGTCGGAGATCGCCCGGGTCCTGCGTCCTGGCGGCAGGTACCTCGCCCAGCACATCGGCCCGCGCAGCAATGCCGAGCTATACGAGTACTTCCTCGGGCCGAGCCCAGCGTCCGCATACAACCGGCAGCCCGATGCGGAGTCGGCCGGCGCGCAGGCCGCCGGCCTGGACGTCATCGACCTCCGCACCGAGGGCCTGCGGATCGAGTTCCGCGACATCGGGGCGGTCGTCTATTTCCTGCGCAAGGTCATCTGGACCGTCCCTGATTTCACGGTGGCGCGCTATCGCACGCACCTGCGGGATCTGCACCAGCAGATCGAGGCGGACGGCACATTCGTCTGCCACTCGACGCGGACCTTGATCGAGGCGACGAAGCCGGCTGCTGGCCCGGCGTTGCCTGCGGCGCCGTCCGGGTTTCGCTAACCCCACGCGCCAGGAACCGCACTGGGGCACACTGTCGACGTGACTGCCACGACTTCGCTGCCCAGTGCCGCCGCGTGGGCCGCGCCCACCGTCTCGGTCCCGGTGCGCGCCACGGTGTCGCTGCCGGGATCCAAGTCGCTGACCAATCGCGCGCTGATCCTGGCGGCCCTGGCCGATGGCCCGTCGCGCGTGAGCGCCCCGCTGCGGGCTCGCGACACGTTGCTGATGGCCGATGCCCTGCGCGCGCTCGGCGCCGGGATCGCCGATGTGCCCGGCGCCGTCGGGGTCGACGATTGGATAGTCACCCCCGCTCCCCTGCACGGCGGGAGCATCGACGCGGGCCTGGCCGGCACCGTGATGCGATTCGTCCCGCCGGTTGCGGCATTGGCCTCGGGCGATGTGATCGTCGATGGCGATGCCGCCGCGCGGGTTCGGCCGATGAGCACGCTGATCGACTCGCTGCGCCAGGCCGGAGTGGTGGTCGACGACGGCGGGACCGGGCTGCTCCCGTTCACGATCCGCGGGGCCGGTGCGGCTGGCGTTCCCGGCGGCGTAGTGCGCATCGATGCATCCGCGTCGTCGCAGTTCGTCAGCGCCCTGCTGCTGGTTGGCGCTCGGTACCGCGACGGTCTCGAGATCCACCACAGCGGCGGCCCGCTGCCGTCCCTGCCGCACATCGAGATGACGATCGCGATGCTGCGCGACGCCGGGGTCGATGTGCAGCAGCCGTCCGCGACGTCCTGGCGGATCCCGCCGTCGACTATCGCCGCCCGCGACGTCGCCGTCGAGCCCGACCTCTCCAACGCCGGCGCTTTCCTGGCCGCGGCTGCGGTGACCGGCGGGAGGGTGGTTGTCCCGGGCTGGCCCGCGGCGACCACGCAGCCCGGCGATGAGCTTCGTATGCTGTTGACCCGCATGGGCGCCGGTGTCGAGCGCACCGCCGAGGGCCTGGCCGTCACGGGGGGCCCGCTCAGCGGCATCGAGGCCGACCTGCACGACGTCGGCGAGCTGACCCCGGTGCTGGTGGCCATCGCCGCGCTCGCGCAGGGCCGATCGACGTTCCGCGGCATCGCGCACCTGCGCGGCCACGAGACCGATCGCCTGGCCGCACTGGCCGCCGAGGTGAACGGCCTCGGCGGCGACGTCACCGAATTGGCCGACGGCCTCGTCATCGAGCCGCGCCCGCTGCACGGCGGGGTCTGGAGCACCTACGAGGACCACCGGATGGCCCAGGCCGGCGCGATCCTCGGCCTGCGGGTCGCCGGCATCGAGGTCGACGACATCGGCTCGACCACCAAGACCCTGCCCGACTTCCCCGGCATGTGGAACCGGATGCTGCACAGCTGATGGCCCGCCGCGACACCAAGAACATCGACGAGGACGACGTCCGTGTGCGCCCCACCCCGGGCGGCACCCGGCCCCGATCCAAGCAGCGCCCGGCCCACGACGAGGCGGCCGAGGGCATGGTGCTGACCGTCGACCGCGGGCGGTACCGCGTCCTCCTGGCCGATGCGGGCGAGCCGATCCCTCCCGCGGGCGGCATCGAGATCGTCGCCATGCGGGCCCGGGAGCTCGGCCGCAAGACCCTCGCCGTCGGCGATCGGGTATCCATAGTCGGCGATGTCTCCGGGCGCGACGACACCCTGGCCCGGATTGTGCGGATCGGCGAGCGCGCCACGGTGCTGCGGCGAACGGCCGACGACACCGACCCGTTCGAGCGGGTCATCGTCGCGAACGCCGACCAGATGGTGGTGGTGGCGGCACTGGCCGATCCCCCGCCGAGCATCGGGCTGATCGATCGGTCGATCGTCGCCGCGCTGACCGCCGGGATCGAGCCGGTGCTCTGCCTGACCAAGTCCGATCTGGCCTCGGCCGACGAGGTCGTCGCCCACTACGCCGAGCTTTCCATCTCGGCCATCGTCACCCAGCGCGGCGGTGAGCTCGCGGCATTGCGGGATCGACTAGCGGGCCACATCTCCGTGCTGGTGGGCCATTCCGGCGTGGGCAAGTCGACGCTGGTCAATGAGCTTGTGCCCCAGGCCAATCGCTCGACCGGGGTGGTCAGCGCGATCGGCAAGGGCCGCCACACCTCGGTGTCGGTGTACGCGCTGCCGCTGCCGGGCGGTGACGGCTGGGTCATCGACACCCCCGGCGTGCGCTCGTTCGGCCTGGCCCACGTCACGGCCGCCGACCTGCTCTGGGCGTTCCCGGATCTCGAGGACGCCGCGGTGCGCTGCCCGCCCGGTTGCGAGCACCTGGCCGACACCGCCGGCTGCACCCTGGACGCCGTGGTCGCGGCCGGCGGCTCGTCCCCGTCCCGCCTGGCCGCCTTCCGCCGCTTGCTGGCCAGCCGGTCCACCGCGACCGACGGCCCGCATTCGGCGCCGCGCCGCGAGTGAGGCCGACAACCGGCTTCCCCGTCTGGCTGGGCGCGCAGCTGCTGATGATCACGCCGCAGGCGATGGCGCCGATTGCCTTCGCACTGGCGACGGTCGGGGCAGCGGGCGATGTCGGGATCGGCGCGGCCATGATGGCCGCGATGACGGCGTGCCAGATCGCCTTCGCATTCCCGCTCAGCCGCTGGGGCCGCGGCCGGCCGCCCGTCGACTTCCTGCGCCTGCTCATCCTCACCCGCGGGGGCGCCTTCGCGCTGCTGGCCGTTGCGCAGGTGCTGGGCGGCGATCCCGTGCTGATGGTGACGCTGGCCGGGCTCGCCGGCATGTCCAACGGCGCGATCTTCGGGGTGTTCCGCACCCTGCTGTCCGAGATCGTGCCCGCCCGGCAACTGCCGCGGGCACTCGCATTGACGGCCACTGCGGCCGAGACGGTGTTCGTCATTGGGCCGGTCGTCGCCGCAGTTCTGGGCGGGATCAGCGGAGTGGTGCCGCTGGCGGTCATGGCGGTTGGCGCGCTCGTCCCGGCGGCCATGGTGCAGTTGCTACCCCGGGTTCCCCCACCGGCCGCTCTGCCGGGCCGCGCCGGGCCAATCTCCCGGGCCCTGCCGGTCTGGCTGCTCTGCGCGCTGTCCGGATCCTCGGCGGTGGCCTGCGTCGAGACCGGCGCAGTCGCGATGGCGCTGCGCTTCGACCGCGGGGCCTCCTACGGCGCGGTGTTCGCCGTGGTGCTATGCATCGGGTCGGTCACCGGCGGGGCCGTCATCACGTGGGCCAACCGATCGCTGCCGATCGTCGGCGTCATCGCCCTGCTAGCCACCATGCTCACCGGCTCGCTCGCGCTGGCGCTGAGCCCGGGCATCCCCGGCGCGTTGGCCGGCACGATCCTGATTGGGCTGTGCATGGCCCCGGTCGGCACGTACTACTCCATAGTCATCGAACGGCTCGTGGCCCCCGACCGCCGCTCCGAGGCGTTCTCGGTGCTGCGGGCGGCCCAGGGCACCGGCGTTGTGGTGTCGGCGCTGCTGCTCACGATCCTCCCGATCGCCCACGTCTGCCTGGTGGCGTGCGGACTGCTCGCCATTGCCATCGCGACGGTCGCGGCGTGCCGGCCCTTCCTTGAATCCCAGCGCGAGAGCTTCCTTCTGGATCCGGTCGGCAAGCCCGCTCCGACCAAGCTTGCCTAGGTGAGCGAACAGCCCGTTGTCCGATGGCCGGCCCTCTGGCTCGTTGTACATCGCCATGATGCATTGATCGCTTCGCGCCACCGACGCCCCCGCTCGGAGCATTCGACCGGAGCATTCCGTACGCGAGC
>JAOPVO010000348.1 GCA_025966155.1 Pseudonocardiales bacterium | reverse complement strand
GGGAAGTCGGCGTGCTTGCTCATCGTCCACTCCCCGGGCCGCTTGCCCATGAATGCCTTGGCGCCCTCGACCCCGTCCGGCGAGCGCGTCGACCACCGGAACAGCTCGGCCTCCCGCGCGACCACGGCATCGCGGTCGTTGTCTTCCAGGTTCCGGTAGATCATCCTCTTGGTGACGGCCACCGACACGGCCCCGGTATTGCGGGCGATGTCCTGCGCCAACTCCAACGCGCGGTCAAGGACCTGCGCCGCGGGAACCGCCTCGTTCGCGAAGCCCATCGCCGCCGCGTCGACGCCGTTGAAGTAGCGGCCGGTCAGCAGCACATCCATGGCCTTGGCCGTGCCGATGAGGCGGGGCAGCATCCAGGTCGAGCCCAGCTCCGGAACGAACCCGCGACGGTTGAACACGAACCCGTACTTGGCCTCCTCGGCCATGATGCGCAGGTCCAGCTGCATCGGCAGCGTCATGCCCACACCCGCCGCGGATCCGTTCATCGCAGCGATGATCGGCGTCGCCAGGCGCCAGTACGGCTCGTCGGTGCGCGGCTTCAGTCGCTGCGCCACCTCCGCTTGCAGCGCGGCGAGCTGCTCGTCGGACAGGCCCGGCTCCCGCGTCAGGTCGGCGCCCGCGCAGAACGCGCGGCCGGCTCCGGTCACGACGATCACCCGGATGTCCTCGCGGGCGTCGAACTCCCCCACCGCGTGGCGGAACTCGAGGCCCATGCGCCATGTGTACGCATTCATCTGCTCGGGGCGGTTCAGCGTGACAACGGCTACGCCGTCGGCATCCTCGACCTTGATGTGCTCGTAGGACATCAGTCCTCCTTGACGGGTGGCCGGCTACCTTCGGCCACAATGGCAGCCGCGGCGTTGGCGGGCTAGTGCCATAGCCTCTCGGGATGCCTGCTGATCCCGTCGGCGCGGCCTACGCCCGGACGCGCGATGTGCCGGATCCGGATGCCCGGGCTTGGGTACAGCCCCTCGAAGGAATCAAGAAGGACGCCCACTGTTCTGACTCGCACGGTCGTTAGGACGTGCAGGGAGCGAGACCATTCTCATGCAGCTGCAGCACCCACGCCGGCCGCAAGGCACCCGCGTCGCGGCGTGGGGCCACTATCAGCCCGTTTCGATACGGACCAACGATGATCTCGTCGAGCAGGGCCTCGACAGCAGCGACGAGTGGATCCGGTCCAGGACCGGCGTGTCGGAGCGGAGGGTGGCTGCCGAGGGCGAGTCCCTGCTGGATATGGCCGAGCTCGCCGGCGCCGACGCATTGGCCAAGTCCGGCCTGTCGGCCGCCGATATCGATCTGGTCATCCTCGCCACCTGCACCGCGCTGACGCCGGTGCCCATGGTGGCCGGCGCGCTGGCCGCCCGGCTGGGCATCGACTCACCGGGAGCCTTCGACCTGAACGCGGCCTGCTCGGGCTTCGTCTACGCCATCAGCATCGCCTCGGACTCGATCCTCAGCGGCCAGGCGCGCAACGTCCTGGTGGTGGGGGCGGAGAAGTTCAGCGACTGGCTGGACTGGCAGGACCGCTCGACCGCCATCATCTTCGCCGACGGCGCCGGTGCTGCCGTCGTGAGCGCCCACGACAGCCCGGCGATCGGCCCATTGGTCTGGGGATCGGACGGTGCCAACGCCCAGGCCATCCGGATGAGCCCCGAGACCGGCAAGATCGCCCAAGACGGCCAGACCGTGTACCGCTGGGCGACCTCCACCATGGGCGATGTCGTCCTGGAGGTATGCCGGCGCGCCCAGATCTCCCCCGACGAGCTCGCCGTCTTCGCCCCCCATCAGGCGAACCTGCGCATCATCGACCTCATCGCGAAGAAGCTCGGCGCCAGCAACGCCCTCATCGCCCGCGACATCTCGACGTCGGGCAATACGAGTGCGGCCTCGATCCCGCTGGCCCTATCGAAGCTGCTGGCCGCCAACGACGTCCCCAGCGGCGCCCCGATGCTGCTGGCGGGCTACGGCGCGGGGCTCACCTACGCCGCTCACATCGTCCTCGCGCCGTAAGGAGCGACAGGCCGCGGCTACCGACGGCGTGCGCTCAGTGTGGTGGCAATACGTGTGGCCGCACGGGAAGACGCGGGCAATGCTCGGGCTGTTTCAAATTAGCCGTTGTGCCGGACTATCGACACCAGGATCAGGCCGATCGACACGAAGGCCGACCCGATGACCAACGCCGGCCCCAGGTGCGACGGTCCGTCGACGAATACGCCGGCGGCCCAGATTCCCGCCGCTACCGCGACGACAGCGTCCACTGCAGACGCAGCCGCCATCGACGCAATGGGCTGCGCGGACGTGCGGCTCGTGAACGTCGATTGCGCGATCAACCCCGCCCCGGCGATGACGCTGGGCAGCCCAACCACAAGCAGGATGATCAGGGCGGGGGTGCTGTCCCCGCCGAACTTGGAACTGCCCGTCAGGAAGGACCCGAGCGCCCCCGCGAGCACCAGGCCCAGCGCAAGGCACAACGACGCCAGCCCCACAACGAGGTTCAGACCGGCGCTCATCATCAGGCGCGGGTCGAAACTGCGCTTGAGCGGGGGCCGGTACGGCGGCGGATACGGCGGCGGCCATCCCCCAGCCCCGTATGCCACCGGCGAATCCTAGACGGAAGCGGCGGCGCCGCGACGGACACCAGGATCGGGCGAATCAACGACGGAGATCGAGTCAGCGTGATCGGGCAGCACGGCCATTGAGCCGCGAAGGACGTTCTCGAGCGGGCTCCGGGCCGCCATCGAACGGCGGTCATAGCCAGCTGACCCGGCCCCACTGCGGCAATGACGGCGGCGATGCGGGTCGCCTTGGACCCGCATCGCCGCCGTCATTGCCGGACTACTCGAAAGAAACTGTCAGTTGCGGCGGGGAATGACGACGGTCATCGTCTCGTAGCCCTTGATGAACCGGCTGTGGCTGCGCTCGGGCTCGCCGATCACATTGATCTCCGGGAAGCGCGCCAGCATCTCCTCCCAGATCACCCGCAGCTGCAGCTCGGCCAGCTTGTTGCCCAGGCAGCGATGGATCCCGAACCCGAACGACAGGTGATGGCGGGGGTTCTTGCGGTCGATGATGTATTCCGCCGCGTTCTCGATCTTGTCCTCGTCCCGGTTGCCCGAGACGTACCACATGACAACCCGGTCGCCCTTGGGGATCAGCTTCCCCCGAATCTCCACGTCCCGGGTGGTCCGGCGGGCCATGTGGGTCAGCGGGGTCTGCCAGCGGATCGTCTCGGACACCATCGACGGGATCAGCTTCGGGTTCGCCCGGAGCTTCGCGTTCTCCTCGGGGTTCTTGCTGAGCGCGTAGACCGAGCCGCTGATCGTGTTCCGTGTGGTGTCGTTGCCGCCCACCAGCAGCACCCCGCCGTCGCCCAGCATCTCGGCCTCGGTGAAGTTCTGCGAGTGCGGGCTGTGCGCCATCAGCGAGAGGAAGTCCAGGCGGGGCTCCTCGCTCCGCCGGCGGTGGATGATGTCCAGGAGGACCACGAACCACTCACGCCGCGCGGCGTTCTTCTCCTCCTGGGTCTCGGCCGGCATGCCCGGTCCCGGTTGCGAGGTGAACACATTCGACCAGTGGGTCAGCTGGCGGCGCTTCTCCTGGGGATAGTCGAATAGCGTCGCGAGGGTCATCGCGGTGAGCTCGACGGAGACCTTGTCGACCCAGTCGAATTCCTCGCCGATCGGCAGGCCGTCCAAGATAGCCCCGGCCCGCTCGCGGATCAGGGGCTCCATGGCCGAGAGGTTGGCCGGCGAGACCCCTTCGGACACCGCGCCTCGGTGCGCCTCGTGGTCCGGCGGGTCCATGCTCAGAAGGGAACGGGATCCGCGGGCGCGGATAACCTCCATTTCCTCCGGGGTCATGGTGCCGTCGTTGTACGGCGCCGCGGCCTCCTCGGCCGTCAGCGGCCGGTTGAGGGCAACAATCCCCTCCGCGGAGAACAGCTCGTGATTGCTGTCCGCGGCCTGGATGTCCTCCCACTTGGTGAGGGACCAGTAGTGCCCGAGGTCGCCGGCGTGCTCCGCGGCCGTGAAGTGGACGGGGTCCTCGTGGCGCAGACGCTCGAAGATGACGTGCATGTCCCCGGTCGGGTAGTGGTCCGGGTCGGCCGGGTTCAGCTCCTCCAGCGGCATCGCGTAGATCCGCTCCCGCGCCTCGGCGCGCTCTGCGCTCAACTCGCTGTCCCGGGACAATGCAATCGTCATGTTGTGCCCTTCACCGTCGATAAGGCGTCAGTCGTGTGGTGTATCGCACCCTAATAAAGCGATGGATCCCGACGATCGTTGCCGATCGTCGGGATCCATCGCCGGACCGCTCACGTGGACTGTCAGTTGCGACGGGGAATGACGACCGTCATCGTCTCGTAGCCCTTGATGAAGCGGCTGTGGCTGCGCTCGGGCTCGCCGATCACGTTGATCTCGGGGAAGCGGGCGAGCATCTCCTCCCAGATGATCTTCAGCTGCAGCTCGGCGAGCTTGTTGCCCAGACAGCGATGGATCCCGAACCCGAACGACAGGTGCTGGCGGGGGTTCTTGCGGTCGATGATGTACGCCGCCGCGTTCTCGATCTTGTCCTCGTCGCGGTTTCCCGAGACGTACCACATGCCGACGCGGTCGCCCTTGGGGATGACCTTGCCCTTCATTTCCACGTCCCGGGTGGTGCGGCGGGCCATGTGGGTCAGCGGGGTCTGCCAGCGGATCGTCTCGGACACCATCGAGGGGATCAGCTTGGGGTTGGCCCGCAGCTTGGCGTTCTCCTCGGGATTGCGGTCCAGTGCGTACACCGACCCGGTGATCGTGTTGCGCGTGGTGTCGTTGCCGCCCACCAGCAGGACCGTCCCGTCGCCCATCAGCTCGGAGTCGGTGAAGTCCTTCGAGTGCGGGCTGTGGGCCATCAGCGAAAGGAAGTCCAGGCGTGGCTCCTCGCTGCGCCGCTGGTTCACCATGCCGGACAGCGCCACGAAGAATTCGCGGACCGCGACTGCGCGCTCCTCCTCCGTCTCGACCGCCTGGCCGGTTCCCGGAGTGGAGGACAGGATGTTGGACCAGTAGGTCAGCTTGCGGCGATCCTCCTGGGGATAGTCGAACAGCGTCGCCAGGGTCATCGCGGTGAGCTCGATGGACACCTTGTCGACCCAGTCGAACTCCTCGCCGATCGGCAGGGCGTCCAGGATCGCGCCGGCGCGCTCCCGGATCAGGGGGTCCATGGCCGCGAGGTTCGCCGGGGATACGCCCTCGGAGACCGCGCCGCGGTGGATCTCGTGGTCCGGGGGGTCCATGCTCAGCAGCGAGCGCGTCCCCTTGGCGGCGACCGCCTCCATCTGCTCCTGCGTCATGGTCCCGTCGTTGAACGCCGCCGCGACCTGCTCGGGCGTCCGGTACTTCGCGATCGTGATGAGGCCCTCGGCGGAGAACGCCTCGTGGTTGGTGTCGGCGGCCTGAATGTCCTCCCACTTGGTCAGGGACCAGTAGTGGCCGTGCTCGGTGTGCTCCGTGGGCGTGAAGTGCACCGGGTCCTCGTGGCGCAGGCGCTCGAACACGAAGTGGATGTCGCCGGACGGGTAGTGGTCCGGATTGGCCGGGTTGAGCGTCTCGAGCGGCATTGCGTAGATGCGCTCGCGCGCCTCGGCCTGCTCCGCGCTGAGCCCTGTGTCTCGCGAAATCGAGATGGTCATGGGGTGTGCCCTTCGTTCTCGGTACGGCCAAGTGACGATGTGCGGTGCGTGCGCGGTGTCTGGCCGCGCCGGGCCTAGCTGCCGACGACCTCGACGACCAGACCGTCCAATGCGCTGGATGTCCTGATCTGGCAGGCCAGCCGGCTGTCCTCGCGTACCCCGAATGTGCTCGCGAGCATGTCCTGCTCGGGGGCGGTCCGCTCCCCGGTCACGGCGCGCCACTCCGGCGCCACGAATACGTGGCAGGTGGCGCAGGCCGCCTCGCCGCCGCAGTCGCCGTCGATGCCGGGCACGGCATTGTCGACGGCAACTTCCATCAGCTTCCAGCCGTCCTCGGCCTCGACTGTCTGCGACGTGCCGTCCTGCAGAACGAAAGTAACTTCCATGCGGTGACTGCTCCTTGCCTCTGCGCCACAACTCTGTGACGCACGCTACAGGGGACTATTGTGACGCACCCTACATACAACACAGTGTCGAGTAAATCGCACTGTGTCGTGTCGCGACGATCAGAGGCGCGGATCGCCTTCTTACGAGGCGAAGAAGAGGATCTGCTCGCGGGTGTAGGCCCGGTCCGGATGGGCCTCCTGCAGATGCGCCTGGGCCTTGGCGACCAGGTCGTCCTCGTCGATGCCTTCGACAACTTCCCCGCAGGGACAGTTCAGGTACATGTCAACTCCTCTGGCGACGGTGAGCGTCAACTATGGTCACGGATATGGGTGGGCCGATAGACACCAAGCCGGTCAGCAACGAGGCGCTCGACATCTCGCCGGGCCCTCGAAGCCGACTCGGACTGACCGTGCGGGACGAGCTCCGCGAGCTGACCCGCCAGCGGCTCCTCACAGCGGCCGAGACGGTTTTCGAGCACGACGGCTACGTACGCACAACCATAGGCAACATCGCCAAACTCGCCAACGTCAACCGGGCGACGTTCTATCTGCACTTCACCGACAAGCCCGACATCCTGCTGGCCGTCATGCGGATGAACCTCGCCGATACCCCCGGCTACTGGCATGAGATCGACGTCGCCCTGGTGGACGGGGGCCGCGCCGCCTTGCGGGCGGCATTGAGCAACACCCTGCGCTGGTACCAGCAGCACGGGCGCGTCCTGCGGCCGGTGCGCGAGGCACTGGCCACGGAGCCCCATCTCGCCGAGCAGACCGAGGGCACGTTCGCCGGCTTCGCCGATGAGATGGCCGAGTACCTGGCCGGCGTCGCGCCGGGCGAGCGGGAGCGGGCGCATCTGCGGCTCCAGCTGCTGATCATCCAGCTCGATCAGATTGCGTTCCGGCTCATCGTGCAGGGCCTCCGTGAGATCGACCGCGAGGTCATGCTCGATGAGGTCACCGATATGTGGCGCCTGGTCCTGCCCGCGGCTCATCACCCGAGCTGACGCCAGGCGCAGCAACGCCCGGCATCCGCGTGCTCGATGCCGGCCGTTGGCAGGCTGCTTGCCTTGGGATTGCCGGTTACTTGCGGCTGGGGGCGCTCTTGTCCAGCCAGACATCGGCCACGTAGGACCGCTGGTAGGCGGGGTGCCCGTAGAGGTTGTGCACCCAGGATTGCTGGATCGCATTGGACGTGTACTGGATCCCCAAGAAGAGCCTCGAGCCACTTATCGGCGGTGAGGAAGCCAGTCGATAGGCCCCAGCCGATGTCGTGGTCCTTGGCTTGGAAGGCGGCGAAATAGCTGGCGTAGTCGAGGATCCGGAGCTCGACGTTGACGATGCGCTAATGATCTCTACGTCGCGCTTGGCGGCGTGATCCGATCGGGACCGTCAGGCGAGCGTCCGGAAGAATCGGCGGATGTCGTCGACCAGCGCCTCGGGCTGCTCCATCGCCGCGAAGTGCCCGCCGGCATCGAACTCGGTC
>JAOPVO010000311.1 GCA_025966155.1 Pseudonocardiales bacterium | reverse complement strand
GGCCCTCGGCGCCGGCGGAGAAGTACCAGCGGCAGTAGACAAGCACCAATGCCCCGATGCCGGTGACCAGCAGGGTCATGAGCCAGCTAAGGGTGTCGGCGCGGAACGCCAACTCCATGTGCAGGGAGGGAGTCCAGCTGATCGATTCGGTCGGGCCCTTGCCGCGCTGAACGCGCGTGGTCTGCAGCAGCGCCCAAATGAACCCGACGCCGGGGAGCGCCGCGAGCACGAGGAAGCCCCGCGGACCCAATGCGCGCACCAGCAGCGGCGCGAGGCAGGCTCCAGCCAGGATGAGGCTCACGATCAGCAGCAAGACAGGCCGCTCCCGTCTTCTAGAACGCGGGTCGGTCGGATGGGGATCGCTGGGAATTGATGTGAAGCCTATCAGACCGGTTTCGATTTGTTCGTTTACGATCGGCTATGGTTCGCATCCGTCCCGGTTCCGCCGGGACGGATGCCGGGCACGGCGACAGGTCGATTAGGAGATGGCGCAGTTGCGTACACCGCATCACGTCGAGCGGATTGTCGATCCGCCGGCTGACGATCTTTCGCGCCTGGCGGGCGTGCTGTGCGGCCGAACCACCGGCGTATGCACTGTGGACGTCGACGGCCTGAGCGCGGCCGTGCCGGACTCCGTTCGGGAGGTGCTGGCCGACATCGTCGCGGCGCTGGCCCGCGGCGAGTCGATCTCCGTCGTATCGCATGAGCCCACGGTCACCACTCAGGAGGCCGCGGATCTGATCGGGGTCAGCCGGCCGACGCTGGTGCGCCTGCTCGAGCGCGGCGAGATCGCCTACGACCAGCCGGGCTCGCACCGGCGAGTGTCACTGCGCGATGTTGTGTCGTACCAGCGATCCCACCACCACAACCTCGAGCCGCAGGACGAGGCCGTGCGATGAGCGGCGGCGGTCCGGGCACGCTCGATTGGGTGCCCGCGCTCGACGTTGGGGAGTTGCTGGCGGATCCGGTCCGCCTCGCCCTCGCGCACTGGGCCGCGCGCGATGCCGTGGCGGCCCGGCAGGTCCTGGCCGCGCCCATCGAGGAGGCGCTGGCGGACACCGCCGCATTCTGCAAGGCCTACGGCGTGCAGATGGAGGAGTCCGTCAACTGCGTGGTGGTGGCCGGTCGCCGCGGCGAAGTCACGACGTACGCCGCGTGCATGGTGCAGGCGACCCGTCGCGCCGATGTCAACGGCGTGGTGCGCAAGGCGATCGACGCGCGCAAGGCGTCGTTCGCGCCGATGGACGACGCGGTGTCCCTGACCGGGATGGAGTACGGCGGGATTACCCCGCTCGGGGCGCCGGACGGCTGGCCGGTACTTGTCGACGCGGCGGCGCAGTCACTCGGGCGACTGGTGGTGATCGGCAGCGGCCTTCGGCGGTCGAAGATCGCCCTGCCGGCGGCACTGCTGGGCGACCTGCCCGGCGCAACGACCTTGGCGCTCGCGCAGCCGCTGTAGCCGTTCAGTCGCTCTAGGCAGCGGGCTCGATCAGCACCGCTTCCACGTCAACGCAGCGCTTTAATGAGCTGGCTATGCAGATGGCCATTGCTCGCTGCGCCAGCCCCGCCGTGGATGCCGGGGCGGCCGTCCAGCCCAGTGAACGTGCCGCCGGCCTCGGTGACGATCACGGCCACCGCGGCCATGTCCCAGATCGCCAGCTCGGGCTCGGCGGCCAGATCGACCGCGCCCTCGGCCACCATCATGTAGGACCAGAAGTCGCCATACGCGCGGCTGCGCCAGACCGTGGTCAGCAGGCGGACGAACGGGTCGAGCAGCCCGCGGTCCGCCCAGCCGGTCAGGGAGGAGTACGAGATGCTCGCATCGGCGAGGTCGCGCACATCGGACACCGCCAGGGGACGGGGCTCGGCGCCGGGCGCGTCGCGCACCCAGGCCCCCGAGCCTTGAGCGGCCCACCAGCGCCGGCCCAGCGCCGGGGCCGACACGACGCCGACCGTCGGGCGCCCATCCTCGAGCAGCGCGATGAGCGACGCCCACACCGGCACGCGGCGCACGAAGCTCTTGGTGCCGTCGATGGGGTCCACGATCCAGGTGCGCCCGATCCGGCGCGGGTCGGCCACCTGGCGCGCGGGATCCGTTCCGGGCCCAGTCGTGCCCATCTCCTCGCCCAGCATCGCGTCGCGCGGGCGGGTCGCGGCCAGTCGGGCCCGGAGCACCCGCTCAACCGACTGATCGGCGTCGGTGACCGGCGTGAGATCGGGCTTGGCCGTGACGGCGAGGTCGATGGCGCCGAATCGGCTCATCGTGATCTCGTCGGCGATGTCGGCCAGGGCGAGGGCGAGCCCGAGATCGCCCTGCGGCTCGATGTTGCCCAGCGATCCGCTGTCCTGTTCCGGCATCGGGTCAGGCTACCGTCGGCGGATGGCCCACCCGGATCATCTCGCAGAGGCGGCCTTCGTGCCCTCGCGGCGCAGCGCGGTGCCGCCGTTCCGCGCTCTCCGGGTGCTGGCCGAGGCCGCCCAGCGACGGGCCCGCGGCGAGCGGATCTTCGACCTCAGTGTCGGCCAGCCCGGCACCCCGGCGCCCGCGCCGGTACTCGCCGCGGCCGAGCGCGCGCTGCGCGAGCTCACGCTGGGCTACACGCCGCCGCTGGGCATCCCGGAGCTCCGCGAGAGGATCGCCGAGCATTACCGAGGCGCCTATGGGCTGGTCATCGATCCGGCGCAGGTGATCGTCACCACGGGCTCGTCCGGGGCCTTCCTGCTCACCTTCCTCACTGCGTTCGAGGCCGGCGACGCGGTCGTCGTGCCCGCGCCGGGCTACCCCGCCTACCGCAACATGCTGGCTGCGCTGGGCTGCCGGGTCATCGACCTGCCGTGCGGCGCCGACACCGGGTTCCAGCCGACGGTCGAGATGCTCGAGGGGATCTCCCCGCGGCCGGCCGGCCTGGTGCTGGCGAGCCCGGCCAATCCCACCGGCACGATGCTGGCGCCCGAGGCGCTGCAGGCGATCGTGCAATGGTGCGAGCGCTCCGGAGTGACGTTAGTCAGCGATGAGATCTACCACGGACTCACGTACAGCCAGCCCGGTGTGTGCGCGCGGCAGTTCGGCGCCGAGTCGTTCGTCGTGAACTCGTTCTCGAAGTACTGGGCCATGACCGGCTGGCGGCTGGGTTGGATGATCGTGCCGCCCGGAGCCATCGACGCCGTCGACACCCTGGCCGGCAACTTCGCGCTCTGCCCGCCGGCGATCTCGCAGTACGCGGCGCTGGCCGCCTTCAGCGCCGAGCCCGAGCTGCAGGCCAATGTCGAGGTGTACCGGCGCAACCGCTCGATCCTGCTCGAGGGCCTGCCCCAACTGGGCATCACCGATCTCGCGCCGGCCGATGGCGCGTTCTACGTCTACGCCGATGTCGGGCACCTGACCTCGGACACGGTGGAGCTCAGCGCGCGGCTGCTCGCCGAGGCCGGGATCGCGTTGACGCCCGGCGTCGACTTCGATCCGTTCGAGGGCCACCGATTCATCCGGATGTCGTTCGCTGGGACCCGCGGGGACATCGAGGGCGCATTGAGCGCACTGGAGTCGTGGATTGCCCGCGAGGCTTGATCATCGCGGCGCAGGGGGTAGGTCAGGAAGATGGTGCAGCCCGAGTACCCGCCGATCGATCCGACCGAGCCCGCCCCCGACGACTTGGGGCCACTGCTGCCGGACACCCCCGACACGCTGCCACCGGCTCCCGTCGAGCCGATGCCCGACCCGCCATCGGACGATCCAACCAACCCCGACGGCCCCGATGGGGTGCCCGCAGTCATCTAGCCGGGCCGGGTCGGGCGGCAGCAAGCTAGGTCAGGCGGCGTGCCGGAGCTCGCCGAGTGCCGCTTCGCGGAGCGCGATCCGGTGGAACATGAGGTCGACTCTGGAGAGCGGTTTCCGCCAGCCGGGCGGGTGGGGCTCGGGGCTGCGGTAGGTGTGCCCGGTGGGTGTTGTGGTGATGACGGCGCCGTCGGGCGCGGTTTGCTGTTTCCAGCCGGGGGCTTGCTTGGCGTGGTTGCAGGATTCGCAGAGTCCTTGGCCGTCGTCGGTGGCGGTGGGCCCGCCGTTGATGTGGCCGGTGATGTGGTCGGCGTGGCGGATGGGGGCGTCGCACCATGGGGTCCGGCAGGTCCGGTCGCGGAGCACCAGGAATTTGCGCTGGTTGCTCGTGAAGAGCCGGGCGCTGGTGTCCATGGCGGCGAGCCGGCCGGTCTGCGGCTTGGTGTAGAGCCGGCGCAGGAGGACCTCGGTGTCCTCTGACGGGTCGAGGACCATGCGCCGGGCGATCTCGGCGGGGATGGCGCCGCCGCCGATGAGGTGCGCGGGGTCGTCCGCGCCGGGGCCGTAGGACAGCAGGGTTTGGTCGGTCATGATGAGGGTGACCTCGACGGGGGCGTCGCCGGCGGCGGCTTGGCCGGTGAGCCGCTCGACGAGGGCGTCGGCCATCAGCTGCGACCGGGATCTGGTCTCGTCGCCCACGCCGCAG
>JAOPVO010000244.1 GCA_025966155.1 Pseudonocardiales bacterium | reverse complement strand
CGAGAACACCAGGAGGTCGGGCACCCGCTTGATCTTGATCAGATTCCGCTTGGCGACGATGCCACCATCGGCCAGCGTCTTCCGCACGCTCATCGGGCCGACTCCTTCTTGCTCGGGTTGGACATGCCCGGGTTGGACTTGCCCGGTTTCGACGCCGCCGGCTCGGCGTCCTCGGACGGGCGGCCGGTCAGCGTCAGGAACACGTCATCGAGGGTCGGCCGGCGCAGAGCGACATCGGAGATCGCGATGCCCTCGCTATCGAGCCGGCGCAGCGCCTCCATCAGCACGGTGGCGCCGCCGCTGACCGGTGCGGTCAGGCGCCGGGTGTGGCCGTCGACCTCCACGGCGCCATCGGACAGCCCGGCCAGGACGCTCCGGGCGCCGTCGAGGTCGGCCGCCGAGGACACGACGATCTCGACGCGCTCGCCGCCGACCTGCGCCTTCAGCTGATCGGCGGTGCCGTGCGCGATCGACTTGCCATGGTCGATGACCACGATGTCGTGGGCGAGGCGATCGGCCTCCTCCAGGTACTGGGTCGTGAGCAGCAGGGTCGTTCCGCCGGACACGAGTTCGGTGATGACGTCCCACATATCGTTGCGGCTGCGGGGATCCAGGCCCGTGGTGGGCTCGTCGAGGAACAGGACCGGAGGCTGGGCCACCAAGGCCCCGGCGAGGTCCAGCCGCCGCCGCATGCCGCCGGAGTACGTCTTGACCGGCCGGTCCGCGGCTTCGCTCAGGTCGAACCGATCCAGCAGTTCCCGGGCCCGGGCCTTGGACGGCTTGCGACCGAGGCCGTAGAGGCGGCCGACCATGTCGAGGTTCTCGAAGCCGGTCAGGTACTCGTCGACGGCGGCGTACTGCCCGGACAATCCGAGCTTGCCCCGAACCTGCGTGGCATTCCGGACAACATCGAGCCCGGCAACCTCGGCCGTGCCGCCATCGGGCTCCAGGAGTGTGGTCAGGATGCGGACAGCCGTGGTCTTGCCGGCGCCGTTGGGGCCGAGCAGCCCCAGGACCGTGCCCTCCGGCACGGCAAGGTCCAGCCCATCCAGGGCCCGGACCTTGCCGTAGACCTTGACCAATCCGCTGGCGCGGATCATGTCGGCCATCGTGGTGCCTCCCTTGGTGTGGTGCGTCCGTGCAGGTGCGCTTGCTGAATTAGACGACGCCCGCCGCCGCAACTCATCGGTGCAGGGGGAGCAGGCGCCGCTCGATCGGGCGACGTGCGAGCCGATGAGTTCGGCGAGCGTCCGGCGTCTAAGCAGGAAAAGCGGCGGGCGGAGGATCTAGTGGCGGAGGTACCGGCGGTGCTGGTGATCGGCGCCCATGTCACCGGCGCCGATGTCGAGTTACTGAGCCAGCGGCTGCGGATGGCGCTGCAGCGCCATCCAGGCGCGCCGGCGCTCTGCGATGTGGCCGCGATTGCCGAGCCCAGTCTCGAGGCAATCAGCGTCCTGGCCCGGCTTCAGGTGCTGGCCCGGGCACTGGGTTGCCCCTTCCTGCTGATCAACTCCTCCCGGCGCCTGTCCGACGTGGTCGAGCTGGCCGGCCTGACGTCGGTACTGCCTCAGTGGACCGGATCGCCGGCCACCACGCCATTCGGCGGCGATATGCCCTCCGATGACATACCCGCCATGGACGTGCCATCTAGGGACATCGGCAGCCCGAACAAGGGAAACAGCGCATCGGTGTCCAGGAATGCGGTGAATTCGGCGATTTGCCCGTCGGAGAACTCCAGCACCTGAAGGGCCCAGGGCTCGTGCTCGCCGTTCGGGCCGCTGGGCCGGTACTGGCCGAAGGCGACGCAGCCATTAGCCAGGACCGGGATGAGCCGGGAGCCCGCGCACGCGGCGCCGGGACCGGCCCAGAAGGCGATGACGTTGTCGCGCCCGCGCAGCCACATCTCGTACGGGGGCATGGACTGGATAGCGTCCTCGCGCAGCAGTGCGGTCAGGAGCTCGATGTCGTAGGCCTCGAAGGCCTGGACGTAGCGGGCCAGCAGCCGCTGGCTGGCCTCGTCCAACGGGGTGATCGGGTCGTCCTCGCGGACCTCGCTGGTGGCCATCGTCGCCCGGGCGCGCTGCAGCGAGCTATTCACCGACGCCACCGAGGTCCCGAGCAGCTCGGCGACCTCGGCCGCGCTCCACCGAAGGACCTCGCGCAGCAGCAGGACCGCGCGCTGACGCGGGGGCAGGTGCTGCAGCGCGGCGATGAACGCCAACCGGATCGTCTCGCGCGACATCGCCACATCGGCAGGATCACCGTCGCCCTGCACCCGGTTGTCCGGGATCGGGGTGATCCAGGTGACCTCGGGCAGCGTGGGGCCGGGCGGGGAGTCCCCGCGACTGGCCGGCCCGAGGTCCATCGGCCGGGCCCGGCGCTGTCGGCTTCCCAGCATGTCCAGGCACACATTGGTGGCGATGCGATAAAGCCAGGACCGCAGTGAGGCGCGACCCTCGAACGAGTCGTAGGCCCTCCAGGCCCGGACCAGCGTGTCCTGCACCGCGTCCTCGGCCTCGAACGCCGACCCCAGCATCCGGTAGCAGTAGCCGGTCAGCTCGCCTCGGTGCGCGGCGAAGGCCGCCTCGAGCGTCTGGTCTGATCTTGTGTCGAGCGAGGTCACTGCTGGGCCTCTTTCTGAGGACGGCTAGCTGGGCAACGGCTGAGACAGATCGTAAATCGAGGCGCCGACAATGACGCCGGCTCGGCTGACGTCGCCAGATGGCGCAGGGCCGAGTGGGCGTCTAGTACGGGAGTGGCCCGTGCGCCCCTAGCGCGGCAGTGGCAACATGGCGCCATGAGCGACTACAAGGTGACCAACCCCGCCACAGGCAAGGTCGAGAGCGAGTTCCCGACCGCAACCGACGCCGAGATCCAGGATGTTCTCGCGCGCTCCGACGCCGCGTATCAGTCCTGGCGTCTCACGCCCCTCGAGGAGCGCTCGCGCATCCTCACCCGCGTCTCGGAGCTGTACCAGGAGCGCGCCGGCGAGCTGGCCGCGCTGATCACCCGCGAGATGGGCAAGCGCCTCGTCGAGGCCAAGGGCGAGGCGGGGATTGCCACCGCGATCTACAAGTACTACGCCGACGAGGGCCCCGGCTTCATGGAGGACCAGCCGCTGAACCCGCGCTCCGGCGTGACGGCCTGGGTGCGCAAGGACCCGATCGGCCCGCTGCTGGGCATCATGCCGTGGAACTTCCCGTACTACCAGGTCGCCCGATTCGCGGCCCCGAACCTCATGCTCGGCAACACGATCATCCTCAAGCACGCCCCGCAGTGCCCGGAGTCGGCGCTGGCGATGGAGCAGATCTTCATCGACGCGGGCCTGCCCAAGGACGCGTACATCAACATCTTCGCGACCAACGACCAGGCCGGCACGATCATCGCCGACCCCCGCGTCGGCGGCGTCTCGGTCACCGGCTCCGAGCGGGCCGGCGCGGCTGTCGCCGAGATCGCCGGCCGAAACCTCAAGAAGGTTGTGCTCGAGCTCGGCGGTTCCGACCCGTTCATCGTGCTCGACACGGCGGATATCTCCGCAACTGTCGCCCAGGCCACCCGCCAGCGGATGGGCAACGCCGGCCAGGCCTGCAACGCGGCGAAGCGGTTCATCGTCTCAGGCGACATCTACGAGGAGTTCGTCGAGCAGTTCACCGCCTCGATGGCCAGCTTGACCCCCGGCGACCCGACCGACCCGGCCTCGGACTTCGGCCCGCTCTCGTCCGAGGGCGCGGCGGTCAACCTGATCGGCCAGATCGAGGACGCGGTCAGCAAGGGCGCCACCCTGCGCACCGGCGGCAGCCGCGTCGACGGCCCGGGCGCGTACGTCCAGGCGACAGTGCTCACCGACGTCACCCCGGACATGCGCGCGTACAGCGAGGAGCTGTTCGGCCCGGCGGCCGTCGTCTACCGGATCAATGGCGCGGACGATGCGATCGAGCTGGCCAACAGCTCGCGGTACGGCCTCGGCGGCACGGTCTTCAGCCAGGATCCCGACCTCGCGCTCGCGGTGGCGGCGCGCCTGGAGAGCGGCATGATCGCCGTCAATGGCGCGTCCTACGGCGGCGTCGACATGCCGTTCGGCGGGACCAAGCGCTCCGGCGTCGGCCGCGAGCTGGGGTCGTTCGGCATGGAGGAGTTCGTGAACAAGAAGCTGATCGCGACGCCGAAGGCTCGGGTCTAGCACTGCTCCAGATGTAGTCCGCTGACGGCGGGCAGCCCTCGGTAGCCCGGGGGCTGCCCGCCGTTTCGCATGTGCGGGATCTCAGCTCTGCAGATCGCCGACCGCGCCTGACAGCGCAGCGAGCTCCTCGCGCCAGGACCCGTCGAACCCGGTTGGCCGCAGGACGAACTTGGAGAACCCGACTGCCTGGAACGCCTCCAGCTGATCGCGTACTGCGGCGAAGCCGACCGGGACGAGGGTGGACGGGTCGACATCGCGTCCCTTGACTCGGGCGGCCAGCGCGGCCAGCCGGCGATCATCCAGCGGCTTGTGGCTGTAGCCGATGCTGACGCCGAAATGCTCGGGATCGACCTCGCGGCCGGCCGCGTCGGCCGCCTTATCAATAGCCGCCTTGCCGGCAGCGGCCTCTGCGGGGGTGCACGCTGATGTCAGCCAGCCCTCGCCGATGCGCCCGCAGCGCTCGAGCGACTTCGGTGCGAGCCCGCCCAGCCAGAGCTCGAGCGGATCCTGAACCGGGCGGGGCAGGACCTGCACGCCGTCGACGGTCTCCCCGGCCCACCAGCGCCGCAGCAGCGGCATGGTCTCCTCGATCATCCGACCGCGCTCGCGCATCGGCGCGCCGATCGCGCTGCGCTCGGGCTCGGCGGCGAGGCCCGGCACGAAGGTGACAAGCAGGCGACCGCCGCTCAGCACATCCAAGGTGGCTAAGGACTTCGCCAATCGGACGGGATTGCGGCCCGGCAGCAGCATCGTCGTGCCGAGCTTCAGCTTGGGATGGATGTGGGCCGCGGCGGCCAGCGCGATCAGCGGATCGGGCCCCGGCGACGTCAGGACCTCGGAGATCCAGAGCGAGTCGAAGCCGTTGTCGGCGATGCCATTCACGGCGTCGGCGAAGCCCGCCGCCGACAGGTCCTGCGGGCCCAGTGCGATTCCAATCCGATTCTTCATCCCCCTAGTGTGACCCTGCGGGCCGTCCGGGCGGTCTCGGGATGCCGTGCGTTCCAGCCCGTCGGGTATTAGCCGCAATCCCGACGCATTGGGGCCTATCGGCGGCACCGGGTCGGTAGTAGTTTCGGCCGTGCCGGGAGGCGGGGGCCGACGCGCGAATCGCGCGTTGCGACGCTAGGTCCCGGCCTCGGAGGCCGTGATGTTCCGCGCCAGGCTTATCCGGCCCGACGACTTGCTCAACCTCGACATCGAGGGTCCGAATCTCGTGCTCGACGCATCCGACCCGAGCGCGCCGGTTGTCGTGGTCGAGGATCCGGTCCAGCCGGCCTTCCTCATCGTCCGATTCCCGCCCCAGACCGTGGTCGAGGAGGCCACCTTCGAGACCGACGAGCCGTTCCTGCCCACGACGCCGCAGAAGCCGATGCCCTCCGCCTCGAGTGGCCCTCCGCCGACGGTGCCCGTGCGGTCGCGGATCGGCGGCGAGACGCGCCTAGTGCTGCATGTACCGGCCGACCGGCGAATCCCGTACTCCATCGACGGCCTGCTCGATTGGGCTGGCCTGCGCTTGAGCGTGTCGCCTCTCGCCGATCTGCCGACAGTGCTGGACGACCCGATGATCGCCGCCGCGCCGCCGATTGCCGCGCCCTCCGATACTGAGACAGCTATCGAGTTGCCCTACCGGATCGTGCTGTCGCCGGCGGCCGATGTCGTGTGGCGGCACGAAGCCGCCCCCGTGAGCCACCACGGCCGAACCGAGCTGTGGCACACGCTGATCGCGCACGCCTTCGGCGATGGCGCACTGCCCTCGGAGGAGCGGCCGATACCGCTGCGGGCGGTGTGGTCGCCGGACTACAGCCCCGCCAGGTTCCACAACACCGATCCGCCGCTGATGGGGCGCCCCGATCAGGATTGGGACACCTCCGGCGGCGGAGTCAATGGCGTGCTGACAGCGATGACGCCGAGCGATCGGCACGAGATCGTCGTCCTGACGTCGGGCTTCCACGGATACGTCCGCGGACTGGGCGACGTCCCGGGCGAGATCGACCGGCGCCCGTTCGTCCCGACGCCCATCGATGCCGCGCTGGTCATCCTGTCCCCCCTAGGCGGGTACCTGAAGTCGCGCGGCCGCTGGCAGCCGCCGATGCCCACCCGCATTCCGCGGATCGCGGTGGAATCACCGAACGGCGGGGTCTTCCGCGATCTGACCGACTATGTGCTGCATCCCATCGAGGTAGACCCATTCCACATCGATGATCCCTTGATAGACCCCGACCCGCCCTTCATGCACTTCCTTGCGGCCGAGCGGCCGATGCTCGACGTCCCGCTTGATGTCGGCGTCCTCGCGCCCCAGCAGATCGACGAGCTGCTGGTGCGCGGGAACCTGCGACGCGTCCGAGATGACCTGATCGTGCCGATCCGGCGCGATGAGCAGCAGTTCGTTCAAATCCCGCGCGAGTACGGGGCCTCGCTCAACGTCTCCGAATGGGTCCACAACGCGACGCTTGGGCGTGATCACTACGTTCGTATTGTCTACGAAGGATCGGTCTATCCCCTGGGGCACCGGGCCGCGCTGATCAAGGTGACAGAGCGCAAGATCCGTGATGCTGCTGGCGGTCCGGTGGCGTATCTGGCGCAGCGCATGTTCGTCGTCATCCGCAAGCCCGATATCGACTATGGGCCCGAGCGGGCATCGGATCCCACGTATGGGCGGCAGATGCCGCTGACCTCCGTCCGGCTCACGACCCTGATCACCCCGGACATCGAGCAGCCGAACGCGATCCCGGGGACAGAGTCGTCTTTCGTCATCACCGTCGCGGGCGAGCCATTCCGATTCAATGCGGTCGGAACCGATATAGCTGGCAATGATGTCGGCTTCACGACGACGCTGATCTTCATGCCCAACAGCGATGCCATCACGGCGTCGATCAACGCGGTCCGGACTCGCCACCTGGCGCTCGGTCCCGCGCGCGCCTGCCTCGTCCCCGGACAGCGGATTGCCTACGCCGACGAGGATCGCGATTCGCCTTCGGACAACACCGCTTTGATCACCTCGGACTTCCACCTGGCCACGGTGGGCCGAGGCGCGGATCCGGCTGCGTATTTCCTGCCGATGGTGTTCGCGGCATCCGTGCGCCTGCCGGCGGTCGAGCAGCTCCTCGGGCGGGACGCGGCGACCACCATTGCGTGGGCCCCGGCGTACATCGCCTCCGGCTATGGGGACGGCAACGAGACCGGCCTGTTCGCCCGCATCGCGCAAGAGGATTCGGCCCAGCTCGGCACGATGGTCGATCGCGTGCTGGGCGCGGAGTTCTCGGCCGACCAGGCCGGCGGCGTCGCGACGCCGGCGATGTCGATCTCCGGGCTGACCAGGGCTCTGGGCCCGATGGCCGGCGCGGACCTGATGCAGATAGCGCGCAATGAGTTCGATCCGACTGAGTTCTTCAAGTCTGCTGGATCCGCGCCCAAGCTGTTCGGCAGCATCCCGTTGACGGAGGTGATCGACGGCGGGTCGCTGAGCGACGGAGCCCCCACGCTGCAGACGAAGACCGAGGACGTTGGCGGTGACCCGCTGGTCAAGCGCATGACGGCGACATTCGCATGGAACCCGAAGGTGCGCACGGTCGACGTCGGCTTCGTTTCCCTCGTCGTCGGGGCGGACACCCGTTTCTCGTTGCGCGGGCGGGTCGAGCGCACCGTCGCCCTGCCGCCGGCGGTCGCGCCAGGCGGCACCGTCTCCGAATTCGAGGGTGTGCTCGAGAACTTCGACATCGTCCTGCTCGAGGTTGTCACTGTCGGTTTCGAGCGGTTCCGCTTCACCTCCCGCAGCGGGGCCAAGCCCGAGGTGAATATCGCGATGAAGAATCCGTCGCTGTCCTTCGCCGGCGATCTGTCGTTTGTCAACGAACTGCAGAAGTTCATCCCGGCTGGCATGTTCGGCGATGGGGCCAGCCTCGATATCAGCAGCACCAGGGTGAAGGCCGGCTTCGGGATCGCCCTGCCGCCCATCTCCATTGGCGTCTTCTCCCTCGATGGCGTGGCACTGAATGCCTCGGTCGAGCTGCCGTTCGCCGACGGCAAGCCGATGTTCGACTTCAGCGTCTCGACCCGCGAGCACCCGTTCTGCCTCACCGTCGCATTCCTGGGCGGCGGCGGGTTCTTCCACCTTCAGGTCGACACCGCGGGAGTCCGCCTGTTGGAGGCCGCGCTGGAGTTCGGGGCCGCGATTGCCGTCGATCTCGGAGTGGCAAGCGGCGGTGTCCACGTCATGGCTGGCGTGTACTTCGCCATGGGCAAGAAGAACGGCGCTGACTACTCGATCCTGTCGGGCTACTTGCGGATGGGCGGCGAGCTGTCGGTCCTTGGGCTCATCTCGATCTCGCTGGAGTTCATGCTCAGCTTCGGCTACGAGGCGGGCAAGGCCGCCGGGCGCGCAACGCTGACGGTCAAGGTCGAGGTGCTGTTCTTCAGCACTTCCGTGGAGATCACTGTCGAGAAGAAATTCGGCGGCAGCAACGGGGATCCCCGCTTCGCCCAGGTCATCGAGACCCCCGCCGTGTGGGACCAGTACGCGTCGGCGTTCGCCTAGCCCGAAGGACACCCACCATGGCCGACCAGCAGATCCTTTTCACCGCGATGCCCCGCGGCATGACCCAGAACCTGGATCCCCTGCCGGTATCGGTCTACGTCTCGCCGCGGCTGACGGGCGCCGACCGCCTCAGGGCATTCCCGGACTGGGTGGACTGGACTGGAGGGCTGGCCGAAAGGGGCCTGTCGCTTACTTTCCGAGCCGGGGCCCGCGAGTTGACGGTGCCGGTGTCGACGTCCGCGCTCGAGCCGCGCCTGTGGCAGGCGATGTTCGCCGAGGATACTTTCGTCCGCTCGCACGAGTTCGTCGACTACAGCGATCGCGCGATCTTCTCCTACCCCGTGCGATTCGCCCTGAGTTCGCTCAAGTCGATCTACGCCCGGGCCGGCGTCGACCTCGCTCTGCCCGACCGCACCCCCCGCCATCCACGCGAGCCGGGGGACTCCCGGTACCGCAGTCTCCTGCGCGAGCTGTATCGCGGACTCGACGTCGGCTGGACCGGGGACCGGGCCCAAAGGCTGCGCACCTACGACCGGGAGAGCTTCGCGTCGCCGGGTTCGCTGTTCCCTATGTGGACTGATCCAGCGAACCTCGGCGCCGATGGGCTCATCCGGACATTGCCCGGCGGTGATGCGAACACCGTCTACCGGCAGCGCATGATCGAGCAGTTCGCGGTCGTGACGCACCAGCCGCTCGGCGCGCCTATTGCCGACAATCCACCTGACTTCGACAACCTCATCGACTTCCACCAGGCGCTGAGCTCGCTCAACTCCTATCCGGAGCTGATGCGGGCACTGGGGCTGGTGCTCGATGTCGAGCTGCCGGCGGAGTTCCTGGATCTCGGTGGGGCTCAGACCGGCACACTCGCAGTCGTTGACGTCCCCGGCGTCCAGTGGCTGCTGCCGACGACAACCACAGTCCCCGACCTCCCGGCGCTGTCGACCGCCTATGCGTTCGCCCGGCGCCCGGCCGACGGCAGCACGCTGTTCGTGACCGCACCGGCCGGTGCGGTCGCGAATAGCCCGGAACTGGAGGCGTTCGGGCTGCTGAACATCTCCTCAGCACACTATGGGCTGGCCCAGGTTGACGTCGATGGCGCGCTGCACAAATCGATCATGATGGCCGAGACGTGGACACGGTCCCCGGAGCCGCCGCCCAGCGACCATCCCGAGGTGTTCGACGAGACCACGACGCTGCCCTCTCTGCGGTCCGGCGGCCTGTCGATGTACGCCGATGGACGCGCCCGCCGCTTGCTTGCGCGGCTGAAGACGTCGAAGGCCTTCAACGATGCGCTGGCCGGCGGCGCGGCCCGCCCGTTCACTGCCGAGGACCTTGTTCATGGCTATCGAATAGATATCTGGGATTCCCTTAGCAACCAGTGGCACTCCCTGCATCACCGCTCCGCGCAGCTCACCCTCGGCGGTGAGGCCTTCCTGATTCCCGATGGCGAGGGATTCACGCAACTGGCGGTGACGCAGTCTGCGCCGGATCCCTCCGATCCCCCGGCCAACGACCTCTACCTGCACGAGGCGATGTTCCGTTGGGCCGGCTGGAGCCTCAGCGTCCCGCCGGTCGGCCGGAGCCTGTCCAGCGACGCCGAGCCGGAGAACGCACTTACCCCGCAGGAGCAGAACGCGCCGGCCACGCCGTTCCCCATGACCACCAACTTCGCTGCTGTCCCCGGCACCTTGCCGAGTCTGCGCTTCGGACGCCGCTATCGGGTGCGGGCGCGGGTGGTGGACCTCTGCGGCAATAGCCTCGCGGTCGACGACCCCTTGCTCGACGCGCTGTCGTCGGGGGTGTTCACGCTGCCCAGCGACGCGGCGGGCTTCCCGTATCTGCGCTACGAGCCGGTGGGTGCGCCGCTCATCGCAGTCCGCGACGCCGGTGCGATCCGCGGCCCCGGCTCGACGTTGACCCGGCTGATCATCCGGCGATTCAATGCCGATCCGTCGCTGGACGAGGTCGCCCCCGATCTGGAGTCGAGTGATCGCCACCTGCTCCCGCCGCGGACGAGTGCGGACGCAGCTGAGAAGCTGGGGATGTTCGACGGCCCCGATGGCCGGCTTATCGCGACAGCCGGCATGTGGGATCTCATCGGCACGCGGGATGCCGGGCAGCTGCCGGAGCAGACCGAGAGCATCAATGGGCACGACCAGACCTTCGCGGTTGTGCCGGATGGGATCGTCGACGCGCTGCCCTATCTGCCGGACGCGCTTGCTGCGGGGATTGCGCTGCGCGATGCGCCAGGGGCCCCTGAGGCATCCGTCGGGCGGGTTCGCGATCTGCTCGATCCCGATAGCTCGCTGGGCTTCGCGATACTCGATGACCCGAACCCGCGCGATGGGTCGGCCACGTTGGTGGGCTACGGCAGCGCGGAATGGCAATCGACGCGGGGAATTCGGCTTGCACTGCGGGCCGCAACGGGGAGTGTCGACGATGACCGCCCGCAATGGGACGGCAATGCCCGCGTGCTGTCGATCGCGCTGCCCACGGCGAGCGAGTCCATCGTGCCGCTCACCAGCTACGTCGATGCGGCGGATCTGCGATTGCTGGGCGTCTGGCAGTGGATCCGCGAGTACATCGACTCACGAGCGGTCAATGCGCCGGAACCGGCGCAGCTGGAAGGGCTCGACGTGGACCGCATAGCGCACGTGCTTCAGCGTGCAGTCGAGGGCGGCCACTGGATGCTGACGCCGCCGACGCTCCTTCGCCTCGTGCACGCGGTTCAGCAGCCGATCGGCGTCCCGCGATTCACCGCCATCGCCGTCCAGCACGAGCCGTATGGGGACCCGGATAGGCCCCCGTACGACGAGAGCCGCGATCCCAGCCCGGAAGTGACGCAGGCGATCCCCGAGCACGCGCCCACCGCCGCCGTCGAATTGGCCCCGATCAGCGCGTGGCGGCGCCCGGGCGCCATCGATGCCGTTCTGCTGGGCGGGATCTCCGTGCACGGGGCCAGCACGGAGAAGATCGATCTGACGGCCGAGTGGACAGACTCGGTCGACGATTTGACGACCCACCGACTGGTCGCCGATCCGAATGTCGAGCACCATTCGGCATCGGTAGACGAGATCCCGATCCGGACGACGGCCGAGGGCTACCTCTACGTCAATGATCGCTCGCCCAATCAGCGAGCGGTCGGCTTCTACGACGAGGATCACGATCTGGTGGCCCTCGTCCGGGACGGCGACGCCCTGGGGAATGTGGTGAGCAGCGATATCGGACGGATGATGTCCGCTGCCCCGCGGCACCACCTCGGCGACACGAGGCATCACCGCATCGCTTACACAGCAACCGCGACATCCCGCTTCCGCGATTGTTTCCTCCCCGATGTGCCCGGCGGCTTCACCCGGGCGAGCGCGCCGATTGTCGTTGAGGTGCCGGCCTCGGAGCGGCCGCAGGCGCCGGCGATCGCCTATGTCGTCCCGACCTTCGGGTGGCAGCGCCAGACCGACACGAACATCGCGCGGAGCGTCAGGTTCGGCGGCGGCCTCCGCGTATTCCTGGAGCGCGGCTGGTTCTCCTCCGGGAATGACGAGATGCTCGGGGTCGCGTTGTACGCGTACGAGAACGGGGCCCCGCCGTGGGATCAGGAAGCATGGAAGCCCTACATCACCGAGTGGGGGGCGGACCCGATCTGGCGCGCGCCAGGCGTCGGGGGACGCACTCCGACGGTCGAGGACTTCCCGGACGCGGCTGCCGCGGAGCGGAGCGTGAGCCTGCCGACGCCGGCCGCCGGACCAGGCGCGGCCACCCGTCGCCGAGTCGATGTGGTCGGGTACCCCGTCGCCTTCGATGAGTCACGGCAGCTCTGGTTCGCCGATATCACCGTGGCCTCCACTGCGTACTCGCCGTTCATCCGCCTCGCCCTCACGCGGTACCAGCCCTACGCAATCCCCGACGCCAAGCTGTCGCGGGTGGTCCTGGCCGATTTCGCACAGCTGGTGCCGGGCCGATCGGCCGTGATCAGCGCCGATCCGTATCAGCCGAGTCGACTCCGCGTCACCGTCTCCGGTGTTGCCCCAAGCGGGCCGGTGCCGACGGTGACTGGGCCCGCGCAGCCCGATGAGCCGGTCCCCGCTCCGACGCAGGTGACCGTGTCGGTGCAGGTCCGCCGCGATGACCTCACCGGCGATCTGGCGTGGGCGGACGCCGATCCCGGCATCGCGACGGTTATCGAGCAGTCCATCGCGTCGCCGGCGGAATTGCTGCGCTGGACCGGGACGGTGCAATTCGCCGGCGACATCGAGGTCGGGCGGTACCGACTGCTCATCTGCGAATACGAGTACGTGTCGGCCAACCACGTGCTCATCAGCGTCGATCCGGCGACCGGGGGGGAGACCGCTGTGCAGCCCGGTCGCCTGATCTACGCCGAGACCGTGCTCATCGAGGCGGCCCTGCTGGGTCGCTAGGCGTTGGCATCGAATTGGTCACCGCAGTGCGAGGAGTTTCGGCGGCGTCGGCCGTCATAGCCTGCGACGAATGATTCGGAGGATGGGAGCCACTACGGGGGCACTGCGGGCACCCAGAATCTCTATCTCGATCCCTATCTCGCAGTGCGCGAGCTCGTACGTCTCCTTGGTCGCGATGCACAGACCGCCCACGGCCACCAGCAGCCAGTCGAAAGCCTTGTTCATGAACGTCGTCAGAACCCCGAG
>JAOPVO010000243.1 GCA_025966155.1 Pseudonocardiales bacterium | reverse complement strand
AGTGCGTGATCAGCAGCACGCCGCGGTCGCCCTGGGCGGAGAAGCGGTTGACGCCCTCCGAGACGATGCGGAGCGCGTCGATGTCGAGGCCGGAGTCGGTCTCGTCGAGGATCGCGAACTGCGGGTTGAGCAGCTCCAGCTGGACGATCTCGTGGCGCTTCTTCTCGCCGCCGGAGAAGCCCTCGTTGACGCTGCGCTGGGCGAAGTCGCGGTCCATCTGGACGCGGTCCATGGCCTCGTTGACGTCCCGCACCCAGGTGCGCAGCTTGGGGGCCTCGCCGTCCATGGCGGTCTTCGCCGTACGGAGGAAGTTCGCGACGCTGACGCCGGGCACCTCCACCGGGTACTGCATCGCCAGGAACAGGCCGGCGCGGGCGCGCTCGTCCACGCTCATCGCGAGGAGGTTCTCGCCGTCGAGCGTGACGCTGCCCGAGGTGATCTGGTACTTGGGGTGGCCCGCGATCGAGTAGGCCAGCGTGGACTTGCCGGACCCGTTCGGGCCCATGATCGCGTGCACCTCACCGCTGGCGATGGTGAGGTCGACCCCCTTGAGGATCTCCTTGGCGCCGGACTCGGTGTTGACCGAGACGTGCAGGTCGCGGATCTCGAGAGTGGACATCTGTTACTCCTGGCTGAGGCTGCGGGGAGCGGTCCCCGCCGGGGCTGAGGTGGTCTGGTCGTCGTCCGCGTCCGGTCGTGCGGCGAGGTCCACGAGGACGTCGTCGCCGTCGACGCGGCAGCGGAAGACCGGGACGGGCTCGGTCGCGGGCAGCCCGAGGGGCTCCCCCGTCCGGAGGTCGAAGCGCGAGCCGTGCAGGTAGCACTCGAGCGTGCAGCCGTCGACGTCGCCCTCGGACAGCGGCACCGCCGCGTGCGAGCACTCGTCGGCGATGGCGTAGAAGCGGTCGCCCGTCCGGACGATCGCGACCTCGGTGCCGTCGACCTCGACGGCGAGCGCCGTCTCGGGGGCGACGTCGCCGACCGCGCAGACCCGGACGAGGCCGGGCGCCGCGCCCGACGCGAGCGCGCTCACGACTGCTGCCCGGCGATCGCCGCCAGGTCGTCGTCGGCCGCGAAGGCGTGGTGGCCCGCGTCGTGGGCGTCGCGGCCCTCGACCTGCTCGGGGGCGACGATCGGCGCCTCCAGGTCGGACGCGGCGTCGTCGTCGGCGTCGGACAGGTCCGCCCCGGACGAGGCCGGCGCGCCCACGGTCACGGCGAGCTCCGCCTCGACCGCGGCGAGCAGCCGGGCCTCGACGGACGGCACGCCGATGCGGCGGATGATGTCGGCGAAGAAGCCGTGCACCACCAGGCGGCGGGCCTCGACCTCGTCGATGCCGCGGCTGCGCAGGTAGAAGAGCTGCTCGTCGTCGAAGCGGCCGGTCGTCGACGCGTGGCCGGCCCCGGCGATCTCGCCGGTCTCGATCTCGAGGTTGGGCACGGAGTCGGCGCGGCAGCCGTCGGTGAGGACGAGGTTCCGGTTCGACTCGTACGTCGTGATGCCCTCGGCGACCTTGCGGATGAGCACGTCGCCCACCCAGACCGAGTGCGCGCCCGCGCCCTGCAGCGCACCGCGGTAGTCCACGTTGCTGGTCGTGCGGGGGGCGTCGTGGTCCACGAACAGCCGGTGCTCGAGGTGCTGGCCGGCGTCCACGAAGTAGAGGCCGAGCTGCTCGATCTCGCCGCCGGGGCCGGCGTAGTCCGCCGTCTGCACGAGGCGGACGAGGTCGCCGCCCAGCGTGGCCGTGAGCGTCCGGACGTGGGCGTCGCGACCGACCCGGACGCCGACGTGGCCGGCGTGCACCGTGTCGCCGTCCCACAGCTGCAGGCCGGCGAGGTCGACCCGGGCGCCGTCGCCGACGAGCAGGACGACCGAGCTGGCGAGCACGGCGGAACCGTTGTGCTCGAGCACGATCGTCGCCTTCGCGAACGCGCCGACCCGGATCACGAGGCTGCGGAACGCCGCGGCGTGCGTGCCCCGCCCGGTCACCGTGATCGTGATCGGCTGGTCGAGCTCGACCTCGGCCGGCACGTCGACGAACGTGGCGTCACCGGCGTTGGCCACCGCGAACGCCGCGATCCGGTCGACCGGCGCAGGCCCACCCAGGGCACGGGCCTCGGCCGCGTCGATCGTCGAGACCCGGACCTGCTCGGGCGCGTCAACGGTGAGGTCGATCGTGCCGGAGGCAGCGCCCTCGGCGTCGAGCAGGCCGCGGAGCCGCTTGACCGGCGTGAACCGCCACACCTCCTCGCGCCCGGTCGGGCGGGGGTGGTCGGCGAGGTCGTACGAGGCGACCGGGTGCAGGTGGGACGAGACGGTCTCCACCGCACCGGCCACCGCCGCGACGGAGCCGTCGGGGGCACTGGTCGGCACGACCTCGAGGGGCGCGTCGATCTGGACGGACAAATCAGGTTCCTTCGGGTGGATCGGCAGGGGCGGGGACGGCGGTCAGCCGACCGCGCCCTCCATCTGCAGCTCGATGAGCCGGTTGAGCTCGAGGGCGTACTCCATGGGGAGCTCCCGGGCGATCGGCTCGACGAAGCCGCGCACGATCATGGCCATCGCCTCGTCCTCGCCCATGCCCCGGCTCATCAGGTAGAAGAGCTGGTCGTCGCTGACCTTCGAGACCGTGGCCTCGTGCGCCATCGACACGTCGTCCTCGCGGACGTCGACGTAGGGGTAGGTGTCCGAGCGGCTGATGTTGTCGACCAGCAGCGCGTCGCACTTCACGATCGACGCCGAGTGGTGCGCGCCGTCCTGGACCTGCACGAGGCCGCGGTAGGAGGTGCGGCCACCGCCCCGGGCGACGGACTTCGAGATGATCGAGCTCGACGTGTACGGCGCGCAGTGGACCATCTTGGAGCCGGCGTCCTGGTGCTGGCCCTCGCCGGCGAAGGCGATGGAGAGGGTCTCGCCGCGGGCGTGCTCGCCCATCAGGTAGACGGCCGGGTACTTCATGGTGACCTTGGAACCGATGTTGCCGTCGATCCACTCCATCGTCGCGCCCTCGGCGCAGGTCGCGCGCTTGGTGACGAGGTTGTAGACGTTGTTGGACCAGTTCTGGATGGTCGTGTAGCGCACGCGGGCGTTCTTCTTCACCACGATCTCGACGACCGCGGAGTGCAGCGAGTCCGACTTGTAGATCGGCGCGGTGCAGCCCTCGACGTAGTGCACCGAGGAGCCCTCGTCGGCGATGATCAGGGTGCGCTCGAACTGGCCCATGTTCTCGGTGTTGATCCGGAAGTAGGCCTGCAGCGGGATGTCGACCTTGACCCCCGGCGGGACGTAGACGAACGAGCCGCCGGACCAGACCGCGCTGTTGAGGGCGGCGAACTTGTTGTCCCCGTTGGGGATGACGGTGCCGAAGTACTCGCGGAACAGCTCCGGGTGCTCGCGCAGGGCGGTGTCCGTGTCCTGGAAGATCACGCCCTTCTCCTCCAGATCCTCGCGGATCTGGTGGTAGACGACCTCGGACTCGTACTGCGCGGCGACACCGGCGACGAGGCGCTGCTTCTCGGCCTCCGGGATGCCCAGGCGGTCGTAGGTGTTCTTGATGTCCTCGGGCAGGTCCTCCCAGCTGGTGGCCTGCTTCTCCGTGGACCGCACGAAGTACTTGATGTTGTCGAAGTCGATGCCGGACAGATCCGCGCCCCAGGTCGGCATGGGCTTGCGCCCGAACAGCTCCAGGCCCTTGAGGCGGCGCTCGAGCATCCACTCCGGCTCGCTCTTCAGCGCGGAGATGTTGCGGACGACGTCCTCGCTCAGGCCGCGACGGGCCAGTGCGCCCTTGTCGTCATTGTCCGACCAGCCGAATTTGTAGCGGCCGAGCGCGTCGATCTGCTCGTCCTGGGTCAGTACACGGGTCTCAGGCGCAGTCGGGGTTGTGGTCATCAGTTGCCTCCGGGTCGTGCGGCCAGATCGGGATGAGCGGGCAGATCGGGATGAGCGGGCAGGACCGGCTTCGGGTCCGGGACGAAAGTGGTGCAGACGCCATCGCCGTGGGCGATGGTCGCCAAGCGCTGGACGTGCGTGCCGAGCAGCCGCTCGAACATGCGCGTCTCGGCCTCGCAGAGCTGTCCGAACTCCGCCGCGACGTGCGCGACGGGGCAATGGTGCTGGCACAGCTGGACGCCGTTCGGCGTGCGATTGGCCGTCGCAGCGTAGCCCTCCGCGGAGAGCGCGGCCGCGAGACGATCAACCGACGCCGGGTCCTCGGCGGGAGCCCGCGCAAGCTCGGGATCGCCGCCCTCGGCGACCGACACCGCATCGGCGACCGGGACCGCATCGGCCATCGAGCGGCGCAGCCGGCTCTCCAGCTCGCCGGTGCGGAAGCCGGCGAACGACTCCAGCGCCCCGTTGCCGCCGTTCGTGCGCAGGAAGCGCAGCGCGGTTGACGCGAGGTCGTCGTAGGCGTGCGGGAAATCGGAGCGGCCGGTGTCTGTCAGCGCGTAGACCCGGGCCGGGCGGCCCCGGCCCCGGCCGACGGCGGCGCGCGGGACGACCTCGCGGATCGACTCGCGCTCCAGCAGGGCGTCCAGATGGCGCCGGACTGCGGCAGCGGACAGGCCGAGACGCTGCGCGAGGGAGGCCGCAGTCTGCGGCCCCAGCTCAAGCAGCAGGCGGGCTACGCGATCGCGCGTGGCGCGATCGGGCGCGGCCGTCGTCGAAGGTGTCCGCATTTCCACAACACTAGCGTGACTAATTTCCCGGCGCACTGCTGGTCGCTAGTGTTCGAGCATCTCGCGCATCACAGTCGCGAGCAATAGCGGAGGTACTCGTGCCGGTGCAGCCCCCGCCGCCGCCCTACGGAACCCCGCCGCTGGGCCCGCAGTACGGCCCGCCGGCCCCTCCGCAGTACGGCCCGCCTCAGTACGGGTTCCCGCCACCGGCCCCGCAGTACAGCCCCCAGTACAGCCCCCAAAGCGGCTGGGCCCAGTCGTTCTGGACGCCGCCGGCGCCGCTCGGGCCCCGCCGCTCGGTCCGCGTCCTGGGCTGGGTGGGCGTCGCGGCCGCAGTGGTCGGCGTTATCGGATCGCGCATCACCTGGGCCGAGGTCACCGGCTTCGCGGCCCGAGGCGTCTACGTCACCAACCCGGAGATCGAGGGCCGCGAGATCGGTGTCGGCACCTTCTGCCTCGTGCTGTGCCTGGCCATCGCCGTCCTCTGCGGGGTGCTGGCCTGGCGCACCGTGCTCGGCTGCGCCATCGCGGTGCTGAGCATCGGGTGCGTCCTGTTGCTGATCGGCGCGCTCAATGTCGTGGCCGTCGATCGCATCGCCGGGCCCAATGTCGAGCAGTACGGGCTGACGGCAACCATCGGGCCCGGACTGTGGATGACCTTCGCGGCCGGGCTCGCAGCCAGCGTGGTCGGGCTGATGGCCACCATCCGCGCCAATAGCCGGATCGCTCTTCCGTCGCGGTGGGACGCCCCGCCTCCCGCGTCGTACAGCCAATTGCCATAACCTCCGGAACCACGACGTTCCCAAGGCAGGGGCGTCCTCGGCTCCGTCCTGCCCTGGGCGACGTTCGGCGGCCTGTCGAACACCGTGGGCGCTGGCGATCCGTCCGCGGTCGAAGGCCGCAGCGGGCTCCTCCAGCTGAGCCTGCCGCGCCTGACAATCCGCGTCGGCTACGGTGCCGCAGTGCTCTACCAAGTTCTCAAGGCGACGGCCGCGCCGGTTCTCCGGCTTGCGTACCGCCCCGAGATGCTCGGCGTCGACAACATCCCGGCCACGGGCCCGGTGATTATCGCCGGCAATCACCTATCGGTCGCCGACGAGGTGTTCACGCCCCTGGCTGCGGGGCGCCAGGTGCACTACCTGGCCAAGTCGGAGTACTTCACGACCCCCGGCGCCAAGGGCTGGGTCATGGCCCAGTTCTTCGGCGGAATGGGCTTGGTGCCGGTCGACCGCGACGCCACCCGGGCCGCTGCGGCCGCCCTCGACGTCTGCGTCGAGGTGCTGCACCAGGGCAAGGCCTTCGGCATCTACCCCGAGGGGACCCGCTCCGAGGACGGGCGCCTGCACAAGTTCCGGACCGGCGTCGCCCGCATCGCCCTGCGCACGGGCGCCCCCGTGGTGCCCGTCGGTCTCGTCGGCACGCGCCGGGTTCATGCGCCCGGCCAGCGGATGTGGCGGGTCGCGCCCGTATCGGTGCGCTTCGGCGCCCCCCTGGATTTCTCTGGCCGTGCCGAGGACGAGCGCAGCGCCCGCATGCTGCGGGAGGTCACCGAGCAGATCCGCCAGGCGGTTCAGGACCTCACCGGCCAGGAGTACGTGGATAAATACGGCTCGGCAACGAAGGGCGACGGGCAGGCCTGAGCGCTTTGCCTGCGCCGCCGCGCGAATCACAGCCCGGCCGGTCAAGGCAACCCCCTCGCCCTTCCTAGACTCTCCCCTGTGGATGCCGCTGTCGAGATCGCCGATCTCGTGAAGACCTACGGCGCCCGTACCGCGATATCCGGGATCTCGCTGCGCGTGGAGCCCGGCGAGATCCTCGCGCTACTGGGCCCCAACGGCGCCGGCAAGACCACGACCATCGAGATCTGCGAGGGCTTCCGCACGGCCGACAGCGGGTCCGTGCGCATCCTCGGCCTGGATCCGATCGCCGATGCGACGGCGCTGCGCCCCCGGGTCGGGGTGATGCTGCAGGACGGCGTCGGGGGCTACAACGCGGCCAAGGCCGGCGAGTTGCTGGGCCTTTTCGCCAGCTATGCCGCCTACCCCCAGGACTGCGCCGCACTGCTGGACGCCGTCGGCCTGGGCGATGCCGCCGAGGTGCCGGTCAAGCGGCTCTCCGGCGGCCAGCGGCAGCGGCTGTCGCTGGCTCTGGCCCTGGTCGGCCGCCCGGAACTGGTGTTCCTCGACGAGCCGACAGCCGGGATGGACCCGCACGCCCGGCGCAGCGCGTGGGAGCTCCTGGAATCGATGCGCGCCGACGGGGTCACCATCGTGCTGACGACGCACTATCTGGACGAGGCCGAGCGCCTCGCCGACTCCGTGGTGGTCATGGACGGCGGCCGGATCGCCGCGCGCGGCACACTGGCCGAGCTCACCAGCGCCGGGGCCGAGGGTCAGGTCCGGTTCAAGGCGCCGCCCGGGCTGGCCCTGCGCGGCCTCACCGACGCCCTCCCGCTGGGCAGCGCCGCCATCGAGGAGTCCTCGGGGCGCTACCTGGTATCCGGCGTCGTCGACCCGCAACTGCTGGCCGCGCTCACCGCCTGGTGCGCCGGGCAGGGCGTCTTCGCCGAGGGCCTCGCCGTCGAGCGGCGCAGCCTCGAGGATGTCTTCCTCGCCCTGACCGCCGGATCGGCGGCCCGCTCATGACCCGCACCGCGCCATCGGGCTCCATGCGGCACAACCCGGATGCGGGCCCGCGGATGGACTTCACCCCCAAGCCGGCGGCCGCCCCGCTGCGCAAGATGGTGCTGTCCCAGGCGGCTATGGAATTTCGGCTCATCATCCGCAACGGCGAGCAGGTCGCGCTCACCCTCATCGTGCCGCTGCTGCTGCTGGTCTTCTTCAACCTCCCGATGCTCTATTCGCTGTCCGATCGCCGGATCGACTTCGTGGTCCCGAGCATCCTCGCGCTGGGCATCATGAGCTCGGCGTTCACCGGCCTGGCGATCGGCACCGGCTTCGAGCGCAAATACCTGGTGCTCAAGCGGCTCGGCGCAACCGCGCTGCCCCGGGCGGCGCTGGTCGGGGGCAAGACGCTGGCGATCCTGCTGCTGGAGGTTGTCCAGGCCACGCTGATCTGCGCGCTCGGCTTCGCCCTGGGCTGGCATCCGCACGGCAACCCCCTGCTGGCGGTGCTGCTGCTGGTCCTCGGGACCCTCGCGTTCGGCGGTTTGGGCATGCTCGTCGCCGGGACCCTGCGGGCCGAGGTTGTGCTCGCGGTCGCCAACCTCGTGTGGCTGGTCCTGATGTTCTGCGGCGGGATCGCGCTGCCGCTGTCGCGCTTCCCTGATGGCGTGGCCGATGTTCTGCGCCTCCTGCCGTCCGCGGCGCTCTCCGAGGGCCTGCATCGGATCCTGCAGGACGGTTCGCGGCCAGGGTGGGGCGTGCTCATCACCCTGGTGATCTGGTCGGTCGGCGGCCTCGCCGCGGCGGCGAGGTTCTTCCGGTGGGAGTGAGCCGCCCGGGCGCCGGTTCCGTGCGCCGCCCCATGGCCGACGCGCTCCGCCGGCCGGTCGTGCTGCGCCTCCTGGCCCTGGCCTCGGTGGTCGCCAATGTCGGCATCGTGGTCACCGGCGGCGCCGTGCGGCTGACTGCGTCCGGGCTGGGATGCCCCACCTGGCCGCGCTGCACGGACGACTCGCTGGTGCCGACCGCCGAGACCGCGGAGCACGGCGTCATCGAGTTCGGCAACCGCATGCTGACGTTCGTGGTCACGGCCGTGGCCATCGCGACCCTCGTCGTGGCGCTGATGCAGCGGCGCGGGACCGGGCGGCCGGGGCAGATCCGGGCCCGGCTATCGCTGGCTATCTTCCTGGGCATCCCGGCCCAGGCCGTGCTCGGCGGCCTGACCGTGCTGACCGGCCTGAACCCATGGCTCGTCGGCGCGCATTTCCTGCTGTCCATCGTCCTCATCGCCCTGGCCATGCTGCTGGTCGAGGCCATCCGGGCCGAGCCGCGGCCCTCTATTGCTCCTGGCGCGGGCGCCGATGCGGCGGCCGCCGCCCGGCTCTGGGTGGGCCGCCTGACGGTGGTCGCCGCGAGCATCGTGCTCGTGATCGGCACGATCGTCACCGGCAGCGGGCCGCACGCCGGCGCCACCGACGACGAGGGCGTCGCGCATCGCAATGGGCTGGGTCCCGCCGGGATGAGCCAGTTGCATGCCGACGCCGTCATGGTGCTGATCGGACTCACGATCGGGCTGGTCGCGCTGGCCTATGTCCGCCCGGCGCCCGACGGCGCCAAGCGCGCGGCGTGGATCCTGCTCGGCGCGGAACTGGCGCAGGGGGCCCTGGGCTACCTGCAGTACTTCACGCACCTGCCGGTGATGCTGGTCGGGCTGCACATGCTCGGCGCCTGCCTCGTGTGGATCGCCGCGCTGCAGGCGCTGCTGCGGGCCACGCCCAGCCTGAAGGCGGATGCGCAGGCGCATGGCCCGGCGCATGAGGCGATCGAGCTAATGAGCCCAGCTAGCTGAGCAGCACGGCGACGCTGTGGATGATCAGCCCCACCAGCGCGCCGACCACCGTGCCGTTGATGCGGATGAACTGCAGATCCCGCCCGACCTGGAGCTCCAGGCGGCGGCCGGTCTCCTGCGCGTCCCAGCGCGCGACCGTCGAGGCGATCAGGGCCGAGATGTCCTCGCCGTAGCGGGCGAGCACCTGCATGGCCGTGCGCTCGAGCAGCCGGTCGATCCGGGCCGCGAGAGCCTGATCCTCCAGAAGCGCCTGCCCGGTCCGCGCGATCAGCGTGGCGGCGGCGCGGCGCAGCTCAGAATCCGGGTCGTCGGCCGCCTGCAGGACCGCGCCCTTGATCGTCTCCCAGAGCGAGCCGGTCCAGGCCCGCACCGCCGGATGGTCCAGCAGCTGCGCCTTGAGGTCGTCGGCCTTGGCGATCGTCTCGGGATCCGTGCGCAGGTCGTGTGCGTACTGGCGCAGGCGCTCGTCGAACTGGGCCCGCAGCTCGTGATCGGGCCGGTCGCCCAGGTCGGCGAGGAAGTCCTGCACGCCTGCGTACATCCGGTTGAAGATGCGCTCATCGACCCAGTCCGGCACCCAGGACGGCGACTCGTCGGCCAGCCGGTCGCGGAACAGCGCCCGGTTGTCCTCGAGGAAGGCGCCGAGGCCCTTGACCAGGCCGGTGAGCGCCTCCTGGTGCTGTCCGCCCTCGACGGCGGCCTCGATGACGCGGGCGAGGATCGGCGCGGCCGGCACCTCGTGCAGGCGCGCCTCGGCGAACTGCGCCACCGAGGCCCGCAGCTCGTCATCGCGCAGCAGCGCCACCGCGCCGGTCAGCCCCGAGCCCAGCTCCCCGGCCAGCCGGGTCGCGCGGACCGGGTCGGACAGCCAGGCGCCGACCCGCTGTGGCACATCCAGGGCCGCGACCCGCTCGGCGACGATCTCCCCCGTGAGGAAGTTCTGCTGGACGAAGCTGCCGAGGCTGGCCCCGATCTGGTCCTTCTTGCGCGGGATGATCGCCGTGTGCGGGATGGGGATCCCCAGCGGATGGCGGAACAGCGCCGTGACGGCGAACCAATCGGCGAGGCCACCAACCAGCGCCGCCTCGGACGCCGTCTGCAGGAAGCCCCACGGCCCGTCGCCATCCCCGGCCAGGACGCTGACGAGGAAAAGGATGAGCGCGACGGCAAGCATGCCGCCGGCGATGACCTTCATCCGCCGCAATGCATCGACGCGCTCCTGCGCGACAGGGCGCCCGGGCACGGTCACAGAGCTGGGCTTGCCCGCAGTATCAGCGCAGGAACGTGTCGACGGCGTCAGCCACGAACACGAACGCGAGGTAGCTGTTGGAGAAGTGGAACAGCCGCATCGGCTTCCCTGCCTCGCCGCGGTTCGTCGCGCGCAGCAGAACCAGCGATTCGGCGATCAGCCAGATGCCCGCGGCGATGGCGAGCAGGCCGTACACCGGCCCGGTGGCGATCGGCCAGAGGACCACGGAGGTGATCGCCGTCAGCACCGAGTACGCCACGATCTGACGGGCTACCTGAATGGGGGTCGCCACCACCGGAAGCATCGGTACACCGGCGCGGGCGTAGTCGTCCTTGTACTTGATCGCCAGCGCCCAGAAGTGCGGGGGCGTCCAGAAGAACACCACGAGGAACAGCACGATCGGGGCCCAGCTGAGATCGCCGGTCACCGCCGACCAGCCGATGACCACCGGCATGCAGCCGGCCGCGCCGCCCCACACGATGTTCTGCGAGGTCCGGCGCTTGAGCAGCAGGGTGTAGCCCAGGACGTAGAACCCGATCGCCCCGATGGTCAGCACGCCGGCCAGCCAATTGGCGCCGATCCACAGCATCGCGACCGAGATCACGCCGAGGATCGCCCCGAAGATCAGCGCCCCCCGGTCGGACACCTGGTGCCGCGCGAGCGGACGGTGGCCGGTGCGGTGCATCACGGCGTCGATATCGCGGTCGAGGTAGCAGTTGAGCGCGTTGGCGCTGCCCGCCGCGAGCGTGCCGCCGACCAGCGTGATGAGAACGGTCGACCAGTCCGGCAGGCCGCCGGCGGCCAGGATCATCGCCGGCACCGTGGTGACCAGCAGCAACTCGATGATCCGCGGCTTGGTCAGGGCGATGTAGGCCTTGACGGTGTCCATGCGCGAGCGCGGCAGCGACGGATCCTCGGGCAGCGGCGCGGCATCGACGGCAGGGCCGGCCGGGACCTCGTCCGGGACTCCGGAGAGCCGGCTGCGCCTGCCAGCAGGTGCCACCGGCGTATGCGTCACGCCTAGAGGATAACGACGTGCGCGGGGCGTCTGTGACCGCCCTGCCGGAGGCGCCGCCGGAAGGCCTCGGCACGCGCCCCGCCCCTGACGTCCGAGGGGCCCGAAGATGATCATCGGATGTGCCTTGAATGAACGCAGGTTGGGCCGCGCGACGTGCGTATGCCCGAGCAGTACCGTGGGCAAGAACGTTTCCAGTGTGGTCCGGCTGCGCCATCCGCGCAGCGGCCACGCACCGGCGCAGCCGCCGATCGCGGCAGCGTCATCGGGGCCCGACGAGAGGTGTTGAGCACACACGTGAGCACGCAGCCGCAGCCAGGGGATCCCGTCGTCACAGCGCATCCGAAGTGGTGGACGGATCTGGACACCAAGGCGGTCGACACCGCGCGCCTGCTGGCCGCCGACGCCGTCCAGAAGGTCGGCAACGGCCACCCCGGCACGGCCATGAGCCTCGCTCCGCTGGCGTATCTGCTGTTCCAGCGGGTGATGCGCCACGACCCGACCGACCCGAACTGGGTGGGTCGCGACCGATTCATCCTGTCCAACGGCCACGCGTCGCTCACCCTGTACTGCCAGCTGTACCTCTCCGGCTACGGCCTCGAGCTGGATGACCTGAAGGCGCTGCGCACCTGGGGCTCCCGCACCCCGGCGCACCCTGAGCACGGGCACACCCTCGGCGTCGAGACCACGACCGGCCCGCTGGGCCAGGGCGTCGCCAACGCCGTCGGCATGGCGATGGCCGCCCGGCGCGAGCGCGGCCTGCTGGACCCCGATGCCGATGCGGGCGCCTCGGCGTTCGACCACCACATCTACGTCATCGCGGGCGACGGCTGCATGGAGGAGGGCGTCGCGAGCGAGGCGTCGAGCCTGGCCGGCCACCAGCAGCTGGGCAACCTGATCCTGTTCTACGACGACAACCACATCTCCATCGAGGACGACACCGCCATCGCCTTCAGCGAGGACGTGCTGGCGCGGTACGAGGCCTACGGCTGGCACGTGCAGCGGGTCGACTCCGGCGAGGACGTCACCGCCATCGAGCAGGCCATCGATGCCGCCAAGGCCGTCACGGACAAGCCGTCGATCATCGCGGTCCGCACGATCATCGGCTGGCCCGCCCCGACCAAGCAGAACACCGGCAAGGCGCACGGCTCGGCTCTGGGCGCCGATGAGATCGCCGCGACGAAGGAGATCCTCGGGTTCGACCCGAAGCAGACCTTCCAGGTCGACGACGACGTGCTGGCCCATGCCCGCGAGGTCATCGACCGCGGCCGCGCCGCCCACGCCGAATGGCAGCCGAGGTTCGACGACTGGGCCGCCGGCCACGGCGACGCCAAGGCGCTGTTCGACCGCCTCGTCACCCGATCGCTGCCCGAAGGCTGGACGGCCGCGCTGCCGAGCTTCCCGGCCGAGAAGGACGGCAAGGCCAACAGCGTCTCGACCCGCGCCGCGTCGGGCAAGGTGCTGTCCTCCCTCGCCGGCACGCTGCCGGAGCTCTGGGGCGGCTCGGCGGACCTCGCCGAGAGCAACAACACGTCCATGGACGGCGAGCCGTCGTTCATCCCGACCGTCCACCAGACCAAGGAGTTCCAGGGCGGCCCCTACGGGCGCACCCTGCACTTCGGCATCCGTGAGCACGCTATGGGTGCGATCATGAACGGCATCGCGCTGCACGGCGGGACGCGCGTCTACGGCGGGACCTTCTTCGTCTTCAGCGACTACATGCGCCCGCCGGTCCGCCTCGCCGCCCTCATGAAGCTGCCAGTCACCTATGTCTGGACGCACGATTCCATTGGCGTGGGCGAGGACGGCCCGACGCACCAGCCGATCGAGCAGCTCGCGGCGCTCCGGGCGATCCCCGGACTCGACATCGTCCGCCCGGCCGATGCCAACGAGACTGCCGTCGTCTGGCGGCAGATCCTGGAGAACATCGACCGCCCCGCCGGGCTCGCGCTGTCCCGTCAGAATCTTCCGGTGCTCGACCCGGCGAAGGTCGTCGACGCCGGCAAGGGCGGCTACGTGCTCGAGGACGCCTCCGACGGCAAGCCGCAGGTGGTCATCATCGCCACCGGCTCCGAGGTGTCGCTGGCCATCACCGCCCGCGAGCGCCTCGAGGCCGATGGCACTCCCACCCGCGTGGTGTCCATGCCGTGCATCGAGTGGTTCAAGGCCCAGGACCGGTCGTACCAGGACCTCATCATCCCGCCAGCGGTCAAAGCCCGCGTGAGTGTCGAGGCCGGTGTCCCGATGGGCTGGCGGGAGATCGTCGGGGACTCCGGGGAAATCATCGCCATCGACCACTTCGGCGCGAGCGCCGCGGCGGCGGTGCTGTTCGAGCAGTTCGGCTTCACCCCCGACCGCATCATCGCCGCCGCGCATGCGGCCCTCGAGCGGGCTGGTGTCATCACCGGCACCACGACCGGCAACTAGCCCCCTCGCACACGTCCCGCCTAAGCCGCATGTTCCAGAGGAGCACACCATGACCGACCCCCTCGCCGACCTCTCCGCGCTGGACGTCTCGATCTGGCTGGACGACATCAGCCGCGAGCGCCTGCGTACCGGCAACCTTGCCGAGCTGGTGGCGTCCAAGCACGTCGTCGGCGTCACCAGCAACCCGAGCATCTTCCAGAAGGCCATGGAGAAGGGCGACGCGTACGACGAGCAGCTCAGGGACCTCGCCGCCCGGGGCGTCCAGCTCGAGGAGTCCGTCCGCCTGCTCACGTCCTACGACATCCGCTGGGGCTGCGATGTCATGCGCTCGGTCTACGACGCGACCGATGGAAAGGACGGGCGCGTCTCGATCGAGGTGGACCCGCGTATCGCCCACGACACCCTCAAGACCACTGCCGAGGCCAAGGCGCTCTGGTGGCTCGTCGACCGGCCCAATGTGATGATCAAGATCCCGGCCACCGTCGCTGGGCTGCCCTCGATCACGGCCGCTACCGCGGAGGGCATCAGCGTCAATGTGACGCTGATCTTCTCCCTCGACCGGTACCAGAAGGTCATGGACGCGTACCTCACCGGCTTGGAGCAGGCGGCCGAGACCGGCGTTGACCTGTCGACCATCCACTCGGTCGCCTCGTTCTTCGTGTCCCGCGTCGACACCGAGATCGACGCCCAGCTGGAGAAGATCGGCAGCACCGTTGCCCTCGCGCTGAAGGGCAAGGCCGCGATCGCCAACGCCCGACTGGCCTACGAGCTGTACCAGGAGGTCTTCGGCTCCGAGCGCTGGACCGCACTCGAAGCCAAGGGCGCGCACGCGCAGCGCCCGCTATGGGCCTCGACCGGCGTGAAGGACCCGACCTACGACGACACCCAGTACGTCATCCAGCTGGCCGCGCCGAACACGGTCAACACGATGCCCGAGGCCACCATGAATGCCGTGGCCGACCACGGCGTCGTCGCCGGCGACCAGGTCACCACCAAGTACGACGACGCCCGCCAGGTCCTCGCCGCGCTCAAGGATGTCGGCATCGAGATCGACGAGGTCACCGAGCTGCTCGAGGTCGAGGGCGTGCAGAAGTTCGAGGACGCCTGGACCCAGCTGCTCGAGGGCGTCCAGGGCCAGCTCGACGCCTTCGCGAAGGCCGGGGCCTCGGAGTGACCATCACGGTCAACGCCCCGGGCGATGCCGCGGGGCACAAGGCACTGGTCGACCGGCTCGTCGCCGATTCCATAGCCAGTCGCATCGCCGGCGGCGACGCGACGGTATGGGGCCCGGAAGCCGAGTCGGAGGCCGCCATCCGGCTCTCCTGGACCCATCTTCACGAGAGCTCGCGCGCGCTGGTCGACCCGATCCTGGCCCTGCGCAAGGAGCT
>JAOPVO010000231.1 GCA_025966155.1 Pseudonocardiales bacterium | reverse complement strand
CCGGTGTGGATGCGCACGCTTCGCCGATGGGTTCGGGGACCTGGGCGACGAGTCCGTCATGGATGCGGCGTGGCGGTAGCCGGCTGGCTGATCGACACGTCGGTGTTGGTGCGCCTGGGCGACTGCCACGATGCGGCGCAGTGGGCGGAGCGCATCCAGCGCGGGCTCGTTCGGGTCACGACCCCGAAGAGGAGCTGATCGAGTCTTGGGGCACCCGGTACGGGCTAGCCGAGGCCATGGACGTCATCCGCGCCGCGCAACGCTAATCGCTCATGCGCTGGCCGCGACCGTTCAGGTGAACGCTCCTCGTCGCCAACCGGGCGACCCGAGCATCCGGCCCGTTGGACATAGGACGCTAATGTCAACCCGAGCTATCGGGGACCGCGCATGGGACCGCCGGGGCGGCCGTGGGCCTCGGCGACGATCTCGGCCATGACCGACAGTGCGATCTCGCCCGGCCCCCGGCCGCCGAGGTTGTGGCCCGCGGGCACGTGCAGCTTCTCGAGACCGGGCACGCCCTCGGCCCCGAGATCGCCCAGCAGCCCCTCGGCTCGTCGGCGACTGGCCATCATCGCGACGTACGAGGCGTCGGAAGCCAGCGCCGCGCGCAGCACCGCCGGCGCGTCGGGCGCGTCGTGGTCGCACAGCACCACGGCGTCGCCGGCCTCCAGCACGATGAGCGAGAGCCCCGGCCCGCCGTCGTCCTCGGAGATGACCGTGACCCGATAGCCGACCGCCTCCCCGATGGCGGCCAGGGCCGCCGAGATGGGATTGGCGCTCAGCACAACCACGTGGCCCCGGCGGACGTCATCCTCGCGCCAGGGCTGCTCGCGGTGGGTGGGCGCCTGCTCGGATCCGGTCACGGCGCACAGTCTGCCCCCGACCTAGGCTGGATCGGTGACGCAGGCTTCCGATATCGCCGCCGAGATCAGCGCCAAGCTCCCGGCCGTGAAGGGCGGGTCGCTGGTGGTCTGGGGGGACATCTTCGGCGGCAGGATCGACAACTGGCACACCATCACGTCGGCCGTCGCGCCGGCTGAGGACCAGGTCTCGATCCGCTTCAACCATGGGGAGACCCTCGATGTCTGGGATCCCGGCATCGCGACGATCGGCGAGCGGGATTTCCGAATCGCCACGGCCGCAAAAGTGCGGTGGGAGTGGTTCTACTACGGGCGGGCCGAGCTCGCCGAGAATCGGTTCTTCATCGAGCACGCCGTGGTCGACGGGATCGTGGTCGCGTCAAGCGACGCGAAGTGGGCCCCGAATAGGTTCAGGCCGCACATAGCCCGCGCGGCGGTCGAACTGATGGGGTTCGACTAGCTCGCATCTCGAACTGGCAGGGCGGCTCAGTCCGAAAACGCCCCTACGCTCCATGGGCATGGACGAATACCTGGTCGCGCGCATCGAGATGCTGGAACGCCACATCGACTGGCTCTACAACCGCTCCGGATTCGCCGGCCCCTACGGGACGGCGCCCGTGGGCTCGCCGGCCCAGCACATACCGGCCGGGCCCGGGCCAGCCGGGGCGGGCGCCGCGGCGGCGGGACCGAGCGCGCCATCGCCGCAGCTGATGGAGTACGTCGACCGCGGCGAGACCATCAACGCCATCAAGCAGTACCGGGCCGAGACGGGCGCCGGGCTGAAGGAAGCGAAGGACTACGTCGACGGCCTGTCCTCGCGTCGCTGAATAGCCAGGTGCCCGGGGCACGCTCCCTGCGCACGCAGACCAGCGTTTCCGTGCGCTCGCTGCTCGTTCGTCAGCTCAGGATCGGCATCGGTGGGAGGATAGGCCCGTGAGTGACATCTTCCGGTCCGGCTTCTGCTGCTTCGTCGGGCGCCCCAACGCCGGCAAGTCGACACTGACCAACGCCCTCGTCGGCACCAAGGTCGCGATCGTCAGCGACAAGCCGCAGACGACCCGGCGGGCCATCCGCGGCATCCTGAGCCGGCCCGACGGCCAGCTGGTCATCGTCGACACCCCGGGCCTGCACAAGCCGCGCACGATCCTGGGCCAGCGGCTCAACGACATCGTCCAGACGACGCTCTCCGAGGTCGACGTCATCGGCTTCTGCGTCCCGGCCGATGAGAAGATCGGCCCCGGCGACCGGTACATCGCCCGCGCGCTGGCGCAGATGAAGACCCCGGTCATCGCCATCGTCACCAAGACCGACACGGCCAAGAAGGCGCAGATCGGGGCGCAGCTGCTAGCCATCAGCGAGCTCGGCGACTTCGCCGACATCATCCCGGTCAGCGCGGTATCGGGCGAGCAGGTGGGCCTGCTGGCCGACCTCTTCATCGCCAAGATGCCCGCGGGCCCGATGATGTACCCCGACGACACGCGCACCGACGAGCCGGTCGAGACGTCCATCGCCGAGCTGATCCGCGAGGCGGCCCTCGACGGCGTGCACGACGAGCTGCCGCACTCCATCGCCGTCACCGTCGAGGAGATGCGCCCGCGGGAGAGCAACCCGGAGATCCTGGAGATCTTCGCGACGCTGCACCTGGAGCGGGACAGCCAGAAGGGCATCATCATCGGCCACCAGGGCGCGCGACTGCGCGGGGTCGGCACGATGGCCCGCACCGGCATCGAGGCGCTGCTGGGGCGGCGCGTCCATCTCGACCTGCACGTCGCGGTCATGGCCGAGTGGCAGCGGGACCCCAAGAAGCTCGACCGCCTCGGCTTCTGATCGACGGCGGCTGAGACGCACGTCTCGGCCGCACAGACAGGCTGCACTCGGCTTTCCGGATTAAGCTGCAACCGCTTCCGGTTATGCCGTGCGGCAGGCGACATCGCGGTCGGCTCCCGAATCCCGTCTGTATTGCCGTCCCGTCGCCTGTAAGGAGCCACCGCATGCCCGCGCCCGCCGAGGCCCGCCCCGATTCAGCCAGAGGGGCCTCATCGGCGACGCGATCGCAGCCGCTGGCGATCCTGGCGCTGGCCATCGGAGCCTTCGGCATCGGCAGCACCGAGTTCATGCCGGTCGGGCTGCTGCCTGATATCGCCGGCGACCTGAAGGTGTCCATCCCGGCCGCGGGCGGCATCGTGTCGGCCTACGCCCTCGGGGTGGTCATCGGCGCCCCCACGCTCACCGCGCTCTCGACCCGCTTCCGCCGCCGCGATGTGCTCGTCGCGTTCGCCGCGATGTTCGTGCTCGGCAACCTGCTCACCACCATCGCCCCCGACTACTGGACGGTTGTGGTGTCCCGGGTCTTCACCGGGCTGTCGCACGGCGCGTTCTTCGGCGTCGGAACCGTCGTGGCCAAGCGGGTGGCGGCACCCGGCCGCGAGGCGCAGTCGATCTCCTACATGTTCACCGGGCTCACGCTGGCCAATGTGATCGGCGTGCCCATCGGCACCGCGCTCGGCCACGCCGCCGGGTGGCGCGTCACGTTCGTGGCCGTCGCGCTCATCGGGGTCATCACCATGACGGCTGTGCTGCGTTGGGTGCCGGTCGACAACTCCAAGCCCGCGCCGCTGCGCTCGGAGCTCGGGGCGTTCCGCAAGCCGCAGGTCTGGCTGACCCTCGGCATCACCACGATCGGCTTCGGCGCGCTGTTCGCCATGTACAGCTACATCGCCCCGATCCTCGAGGACGTCACGGGGATGAGCCAGTCGGCCATCACGATCGCGCTGATCGTCTACGGCGTCGGGTCGACCCTGGGCGGGCTGGCCGGGGGATGGCTAGCCGACCGCGCCCCGACCGGCGCCATCTACCTGGGCCTGATCGCGCAGACGGCGATCCTCCTGGCGTTCATCGGGACGTCGCACCAGGCGCTGGCCGCGGTCGTCACCCTGTTCATGTTCGGCTTCGTGAGCTTCCTCGCCACCACCCCGATCCAGAACCGCGTGGTCGAGGCCGCCGGGGGCGACGGCAGCCTGGTGTCGGCCACCAACCAGGGTGCGTTCAACCTGGCCAATGCTCTCGGCGCCTGGATCGGCGGGGTCGTGATCAGCGCCGGCCTCGGCTACACCGCCCCGATGTGGGCCGGCGCCTGCCTGGCGATCGCCGGGGTCGCGCTGACCTACGTGGCGACGCGTATGCAGAAGGCCGAGAACCGCCGGCTCGCCGCCGCGAAGGCCGCTGATGATCTCGACCGGATCGTTGCCACCGCGACACTTTCGCCGAGATCATCAGCCGTCGAAGACGCACCGGTCCCCGTCTCGCGCTAGCCGCTCTCGCCGCAATCCGCGGCCCCGTCCGGCGATACGTGCCAGACTGGGCCAGTCGCAGGACGTCTCCCGGGCACGCCTGCTTCTTTGTGTCCTCCCGGTTCGGGAGTCCGGCTCATCATGTTCGCAAGCTATAAGTGCCTGTTCCGCACGCCCGGCTCGGCCGCGTTCTGCCTCGCGGCGCTGGTGATGCGCGCGCCGTTGGCGATGTTCCCGCTCGGGATCGTGCTGTTCGTGTCGGCCCGCACCGGCGAGTACGGCTGGGCCGGTGTGCTCACCGGGGTCTACACGCTGTCCAACGGGGTGTTCAGCCCGCTGGTCGGGCGATGGGTGGATCGCCACGGGCAATCGGCGGTCATCCCCCCTGCGTTGGCTATCCATCTCGCCGGCGGCATCGCGACGCTGGTGGTCGCCTACCTGGACGCCCCGATCTGGAGCCTGGCCTTCCCCGTGGCCATCTTCGGCGCGGCATACCTGAATGTCGGCTCGCTGGTGCGCGCGCGCTGGAGCTACGTGCTGTCGGGCAAATCCGAGCTGAGCACGGCGTTCTCCCTCGAGGCCGTGCTCGACGAGCTGCTGTTCGTCGTCGGCCCCATCCTCGTGACGACGCTGGCCCTGCTCGATGCATCGCTGGGCATGATCCTGGCCTTCGTGTTCGTCACCGGCGGCTCGATCCTGCTGCGCGCGCGCACGGACTCCGAGCCGCCCAAGCACGACGCGGGCACCCCGCGCATCGCCTCGCCCATCCGGCTGCCGGTCGTCAAGGCCCTGACCGTCGCGATGATGTTCATCGGCGGCGTCTTCGGCTCGGCGGAGGTCGGCATGGTCGCGTTCGCCGACGCGCACGGCGCCCGCGCCTACTCCGGCGTGCTGCTGGCCTGCTTCGGGCTGGGCAGCATGGCCTCGGGCCTGGTCTACGGATCGCGGCTCTGGCGACGGTCGCTGGCCGGCCGCTTCGCCGTGCAGGGCCTTGTCTTCGGGGCGCTTCAGCCGCTGTTCCTGCTCGCGCCCAGCGTCCCGGTCGTCGCGGTGGTCGCCCTCATCGTCGGGCTCGGCATCGCCCCGACCCTGATCACCGGCTTCGGCCTCACCGAGCGGGTCGTGCCCGGGGCGGCGCTCACCGAGGGGCTCAGCTGGGTAGGCACCGGGCTCTCAGTCGGCTATGCATCGGGATCGGCGGCGGTGGGGCTCGTGGTCGACCACGCGGGCGCGCGCACCGGCTTCGTCGTGCCGATCTGCAGCGGCGTCGGTGTGGCGCTCACGACGCTCTGGACGTGGCGCCTGGCCCGCCGCATCGAGGCCGCAGCCGAGAACGACGACGCGGCCGCGCCTGTCGCCGCCTAGGTCTGTCGCCGTCTAGTGCGACCATGGTGGCGTGCCCCTCTTCCGCGATGACGCCGTCGTGCTGCGGGTGCACAAGCTCGGCGAGGCCGATCGGATCGTCACCCTCCTGACCCGGAAGCACGGTCGCGTGCGCGCGGTCGGCAAGGGCGTGCGGCGCACCACCTCGCGCTTCGGCGCCCGCCTGGAGCCGGCCAGCCACATCGACGTGCAGTTCCTGACGCGCACGTCGGCGGCGCCGGGCGCCGCGGGCAAGCTCGACCTCGTGACGCAGACCGAGTCGCTGGACAATCTCGGCGCCCGGCTGTCGCTGGACTACGGCAAATGGACGGCGGCCAGCGCGATCTGCGAGATCGCCGAGCGGCTGACCGCCGAGGAGGGCGAGCCGGCGCTCCGGCTCTACCTCCTGGTGCTCGGGGCGCTGCGCGCGCTGGATTCCGGCGAGCACGACGTGACCCTGGTGCTGGATGCGTACCTGATCCGCGCTGCCGCGCTCGAGGGCTGGGAGCCCGCGCTCGACGACTGCGCCAAGTGCGCGGCGCCCGGGCCGCACACCGCCTTCCACATCGCCGCCGGCGGCGTCGTCTGCGGGAACTGCCGCCCGCCCGGCTCGGCCCGCCCCGCCCCTGAGACGCTGCTGCTCATGCGTGCCCTGCTGCGCTCGGACTGGCCCGCCGCCGACGTCTCCGAGGCTTTCCACCGCCGTGAGGCCAGCGGCCTCATCAGCGCCCACATCCAATGGCACCTCGAGCGGGGCCTGCGTGCCCTGCCGATGGTGGAACGCGGATGAGCGCGATCCGCTCGCGGCTGACGGCGGCCGGACGGGCCCGCACCGCCGGGCGCACCGACTGGCCCGACCCGCCCGCTCATGCGCAGGGGGCCCTGCCGCCGCCCATCCCGGCCGATCTCGTCCCGAAGCACATCGCGATCGTCATGGACGGCAACGGGCGATGGGCCCAGCAGCGCGGGCTACCGCGGACCGAGGGCCACCGGGCCGGCGAGGCCGCGCTGATGGACGTGCTCTACGGCGCCATGCAGCTCGGGGTCTCGACGATCTCGGCCTATGCGTTCTCCACCGAGAACTGGCGCCGATCGCCGGAGGAGGTGCGCTTCCTGATGGCCTTCAACAAGGACGTCATCCGCCGTCGCCGGGACGAGCTGTCCGACCTCGGCGTGCGCATCCGGTGGGCCGGACGGCGCCCGCGGCTCTGGACCAGCGTCATCGATCAGCTCGAGGACGCCGAGCGGCACACCGTCGGCAACGATCGCCTGACCCTGCAGTTCTGTGTCAACTACGGCGGGCGGGCCGAGATCGCCGACGCCGCCCGCGCGATCGCCCAGGACGTCGCCAACGGCACGGTCAAGGCCGATCGAGTCAACGAGAAGCTGTTCGCCCGCTACCTCGACGAGCCCGACCTGCCCGACGTCGACCTCTTCGTCCGCTCGTCGGGGGAGCAGCGCACCTCCAACTTCCTGATCTGGCAGTCCGCGTACGCCGAGTTCGTCTTCCTGGATACGTTGTGGCCCGACTTCGACCGCACCGATCTGTGGCGGGCGTGCGAGGTGTACGCGAGCCGCGATCGTCGCTACGGCGGCGCCGAGCCGATCACCCCCGACACTGCGACCCCCTGAGGCTGACATTGTGATTGCCATCACCCACTTCCGCGACTCGGCGGAGAGCCCGATCGCCACAGCCGGCCCCCTCGTCGATGTCCGGCCCTTCGCCGATCGGGCCGGGGACGCTCTCGCGGCGCTCGCCGACCGGCCGGGATACGTTCGCGGCTCGCTATCCCGGTCGATGGACGATCCGGCGGATTGGCTTCTCCTCACCGAATGGGAGTCGGTCGGCGCCTATCGGCGGGCACTGGGCGGTTACGACGTGAAGCTCACCGCCACCCCGCTCCTGGCTCAGGCCCTCGACCTGCCCGGCGGATTCGAGACCCTCCTGGACATCGCGCCGGACGGCCAGCGGACGGTCAGCGGCAGCGATCGGGACGACAGCGGACTGGGCCGCGCCCTCCGGCTCTCATGACGCAGCTCCCCATTTCCGGCCTTCCCTAGTGCCTCACGGCGGCGCGGGCCGGTAGGTTGCGGCGTGCACTGGCTTGCTCACAGGCCGCGCTGCCTCGAACCGAAGGGGAATCTCATGTCCACACCTCAGGATCCCGGATACGGGGCATCGGGTGACCCCGCGTCGCCTCAGTACGGCCAGCCGCAGCAGCCCCCGCAGTACGGGCAGCCCGACTATTCGCAGCAGCCGCAATACGGCCAGCCGCAGCAGCCTCAGTACGGCCAGCAGCCCCAGCCGGACTATGGCCAGCAGCCGCAGTACGGCCAGCCGGCCCAGGCCGGTCAGCCGGGCCAGCCCGACTACGGCCAGCAGCCGCAGTACGGCCAGCAGCCCCAGTACGGCCAGCAGCCGGCGTACGGCCAGCCCGACTACTCGCAGCAGCCCCAGTACGGCGGCGGCGGCGGCGGATACCCGCCCGGCGGCCCGCCCCAGTACGGCCAGCCCGCGGCGGCCGGCGGCGGTGGCAAGGGGAAGATGATCGCGGCAATCGTGGCCGCACTGGCGGTCGTGGCGGCCGTCGGACTCGTTCTCTTCTTCGTCGTATTCAAGAGTGACGACAAGGCCGGCGGCACGGGCAGCCCGGAGGCTGCGGTCACCGGCTTCTTCAACGCCGCGGCCGAGGGCGACTTCACGAAGGCCTTCAGCTACGTCTGCAAGGACGACCGCCAGTACTTCGAGAGCGATATGTCGGACAACCCCGACACGTACACCGACGAGGATCTCAAGGACCTCAAGGTCCTGAAAACCACGAAGAGCGGCAACACCTGGCAGGTCGAGGTGCAGGCGACCATCAATGGCAAGAAGGACACCCAGACGATCCCGGTCGTCCGGGAGAGCGGCAAGTACCTGGTCTGCCCGATCAGCGGTGGAAGCTTCTCCGATAACTCCTCCGATTCCAGCGACTTCCTCTCGGACTTCAGCGACTACTCGGACTTCAGCGACTACTCCGACTATTTCTCCGACTTGAGTGGCTACTCCTTCGATTCGAATTACTTCTCGGACCTGTTCTCGGGCCTATCGGATCTGACCGACCTGTTCTCGGGCTTCTCGTTCTCCTGATCCGCGCCATAGGACGGGTAGTCGGACGGCCCCGCGCACCCTTCGGGACGCGGGGCCGCGTGCTGTGCATGGCGGCTGCGACATGCGCGCTTGCCTCGCTCCTGAGCGGCTGCGCGCCGGACCCCGGCGCCGCCGGGTCGAGCCTGGGCGAGGCGCAGGCTCAGGCCCGCACGTGCCAGTCGCTGCTGGAGCGGCGCACGGGAGAGTCCGTGGCGCCGATCGACCCGGGGATCTTCCTGGCCGCGATGGGCGATCCCCGCCTCGCCAGTCGCACGACGGCCGAGGTTGTGATCCGCATCTGCGACGGCATCGGGCGCAAGCGCGCCGGGCTGCCGGCGTCATGACGTCTGCGGCCCGGCGGCGCGCGCCGTGGTGGATCCCTGCGCTTGTCGGCGCGGCGGCCCTCGTGCTCCGCGCGATCAGGCTCGCCTCGCCCGATGTCTACGTCTTCGACGAGATCTACTACGCCGGCGATGCCGCGAGCCTGCTGCGATCCGGGGTCGAGCGCGGCACGCCTGCCCATCCGCCGCTGGGCAAGTGGCTGATCGCGCTGGGGATCCACACCTTCGGGATGAACCCCACCGGGTGGCGGATCAGCGCGGCGATTGCCGGGTCGGTGCTCTGCGCGGTGATCGCGGTCATCGCCTGGCGCCTCACCCGGCGCCCCGATCTCGCGATCCTCGCCGGGGTGCTGGCATCGGTCGACGGGATCCTCTTCACGTCCTCGCGCGTGGCGATGCTGGACATCTTCGAGGCGCTCTTCGTAGTGGCCGCGGTGCACGCCTGCATCGTCGCGTTCCAATCCCCGACGCCGAGCCTCATCCGGCGATGGCACCTGCTGGGCGCCGTCTGGCTCGGGCTCGGCGCGGCGGTCAAGTGGTCGGCGCTGTTCACCGTGCCCGTCCTCATTGCCGTGGTGGTGGTTCAGCTCTGGCGCGGCCCGGCAGCCCCGGCCAGCAGGCGCGCCCTCGCGCTGCTCATTCGCCTCGCCGTCGCCGGCGGGCTGACCATAGCCAGCTACCTGCTTGCGTACACGCCGACCTTCATCACCCACCCGGGCCGCGCCAATCCCGCCGAGTTCGTTCGCGAGCAGCGGCGCCTCCTGGAATTCCACCTGCACCTGACGCCGCGCAACGCCTACGCGCACCCTGCGGTCGACTGGCTCGCGCAGCGATATCCCACCGGCCTGTTCGGCGAGCGGTGCACGGTCCCCATGGGACGGGTCGACAGCGCGGTGTGCCCGTCCGGGCACGGCTATGACACCACCGTCTCGATCGTCTCGGTCGCGAACCCGGTGGTCTGGCTGCTCGGCGTCATCGCCCTCGCCGTGCTCGTAGGCGGGCTGGTCTATCGCTTCGCGGTCGGCCCGCTGATCGTCGGCGGGGCCGTCCTCACGCGGTGGCTCCCCTGGCTGGGGACACGCGACGGCTACAGCTTCTATGCGGCGTCCTTGATTCCGTTCCTTATCCTCGCCATCGTGCTGGCCCTCCACCTCCTGCCGCCGCGCGCCATCCGATGGTCCGCGCTGGCCATCGGCGTACTGGCCGTGGCCGCCTTCGCGTTCTTCTATCCATATTGGGCCGCGGTCCCGCTCTCCGGCGGCCAGCTCGATCTGCGGCAATGGCTGTCGACGTGGCCGTAGCCGAGAAGCGCCCCTCGATCTGGATCAATAAGGCGGTTGCGGACTACATCCGTCCGTTCGCCGTCGCGATCTGGGCCGCCAGCTTCATCAGCGTGATGCTCGTCGACGGAATACCCACCGAGCGGGAGCAGCTGATCCTCTGGCTCGTGCTGGGCCTGGCCGTTGCGTGCCTGGGCGTGCGCTCGCCGCTCTGGGTCATCGTCGACTGGCTGCCCTTCGCGCTGTTCCTCTACGCGTATGACTACAGCCGCGGGGCCGCCGAGACGCTGGGCATGCCGATCCACTGGCAGCCGCAGCTGAAGCTCGATGAATGGCTGTTCTTCGGGCATGTGCCGACCCAATGGCTCCAGGAGCATCTCAAGCAGCCGCGGGCCCAGTGGTGGGAGGCCGTGCTCGCCCTGACCTACACCTCGCACTTCATCGTCCCCTATGTGATGACGGCCTGGTTCTGGTTCCGCAACCGCGCGCTCTACTGGCGATTCGCCGGCCGCTTCCTGGCGCTCTCGTTCACCGGCATCGCCGGCTACATACTCTTCCCGGCCGCGCCGCCGTGGGCCGCAGCGCGGTGCACGGCCGCCGACGTCGCCAACCAGCACCTGCTCCCGTTCTGCATCCATCGCCAGACGCCGCCGCCGGATGCACTGATCGCCTTGTTTCACCCCAACTACACCGGTGCGGCGCCGTTCGTCCAGCGGATCTCCACCCGGGGCTACGCGAACCTCAACATGAAGTTCGCCGGCACCTGGCTCGAGCGGGGCCAGGCGACCGTCAACTTCGTTGCGGCCATCCCGTCGCTGCACGGCGCCTTCAGCGTGCTCATCCTGATCTTCTGCTGGCGGCGGGTCCCGGTGTGGTGGCGCCCGGTCCTGGTCGCGTATCCGCTGCTGATGATGTTCACCCTGGTCTACGGCGGCGAGCACTATGTCAGCGATGTTCTGCTCGGGTGGCTGGCTGCCGGACTGGTGTGCGCGGCCGCATCCCTGATCGAGCGAAGGGCCGGGCGGGTCCTCGAGCGGCGAAAGGGCACCCCTGAGGCCGGTACGCTCGCCCTGCCCACCGACCGCCAGCCGGATGGAGAAACTCCGTGGCCACCGATCGTAACGACGCCATCGTCAACCTCAGCAAGCGACGAGGGTTCGTCTTCGCCTCCAGCGAGATCTACGGCGGCAGCCGTTCCGCCTGGGACTATGGGCCCCTCGGCGTAGAGCTCAAGGACAACATCCGCCGCCAGTGGTGGCAGTCGATGGTCACCGCCCGCGAGGACATCGTCGGCCTGGACTCCGCCGTCATCCTCGCCCGCGAGGTCTGGGAGGCCTCCGGCCACGTCGCGACCTTCACCGACCCGCTGGTCGAGTGCCTGAGCTGCCACCGCCGGTATCGCGCGGACCACCTCGAGGAGGAGTTCGAGGCCAAGAAGGGCCGCAAGCCCGAGAGCGGGCTCGCCGACATCGTCTGCGCCAACTGCGGAACCCGCGGCCAGTGGACCGAGCCCAAGGAGTTCTCCGGGCTCATGAAGACCTACCTGGGCCCGGTCGAGACGCAGGAGGGCCTGCACTATCTGCGCCCCGAGACCGCCCAGGGCATCTTCGTGAATTTCGCGAACATCCTGAACACCTCGCGCAAGAAGCCGCCGTTCGGCATCGCGCAGGTCGGCAAGAGCTTCCGCAACGAGATCACCCCCGGCAACTTCATCTTCCGCACCCGCGAGTTCGAGCAGATGGAGATGGAGTTCTTCGTCGAGCCCGGCACCGACGAGGAGTGGCAGGAGTACTGGATGAAGCAGCGCTGGGACTGGTACGTCGGTCTCGGCCTGAACCCCGACAACATGCGCTTCTTCGAGCACCCGAAGGAGAAGCTGTCGCACTATTCCAAGCGGACCGTCGACATCGAGTACCGATTCCGCTTCGGCGGCAACGAGTTCGGCGAGCTCGAGGGCATCGCGAACCGGACGGATTTCGACCTCACGACGCACTCCAAGCACTCCGGCGCCGACCTCACCTACTTCGATCAGGAGAAGGGCGAGCGGTACACGCCGTTTGTCATCGAGCCGGCGGCGGGGCTGACCCGCACGGTCCTGGCCTTCCTGCTCGACGCCTACCGCGAGGACGAGGCCCCGAACACCAAGGGCGGCGTCGACAAGCGCGTGGTCCTGGGTTTGGACCCACGCCTCGCGCCCGTCAAGGCGGCGGTGCTCCCGTTGTCCCGCAACGCCGATCTATCGCCCAAGGCACGCGACCTGGCCGCCCAGCTGCGCAAGCAATGGAATGTCGACTTCGACGACTCCGGGGCGATCGGCCGCCGGTACCGGCGCCAAGACGAGATCGGCACCCCGTTCTGCATCACCGTCGACTTCGACACTCTCGACGACGACGCCGTGACTATTCGCGAGCGCGACTCGATGTCGCAGGAGCGGGTCGCGCTGAGCCAGGTTGTGGCCTATCTCGCCCCGAAGATCATCGGCGGTTAGACAACCGAGCCTGTGGTCGAGATTATGAGCCGGTTAAGTGACAAGGGCTGCCGGCGGCGCGGCCAGCGGCTTAGCCACTGAGCACGGCGGGCGTTGAACGGGAGACAGCATGACTGACGCAGCACCTCCGCCTGGGGGACCCTGGGGCCAGAACCCTCAGGGCCAGCCCGGGATTCGGCCAGCAGCCCCCGCAGTACGGCCAGCAGTCCCCGCAGTACGGCCAGCCTGGCTACGGCAGCAGACCCCGCAGTACGGCCAGCCTGGCTACGGCAGCAGACCCCGCAATATGGGCAGCAGCCGGCGTACGGCCAGCAGCCTCCGCAATACGGGCAGCAGCCGGCCTACGGCCAGCAGCCCCCGTACGGCCAGCCCCCGTACGGCCAGCCGGGTCAGCCCGGCTACGGCCAGCAGCCTCCGAAGAAGTCGAACTCCACCGCCCTGATCCTCGCGGCCGTTGCCGTGGTCGTCGTCGTGCTGGGCATCGTCCTTGCCATCACTCTGACGGGCGGCAGCGACGGCACCTCGCAGGGCGCCCCCAGCGGCGGATCCAGTCAGTCGGACCCTGATCCGACCGACGACCCGACCACTCCGCCGCGGACCGGGTCCGTCACTCCAACCCGCTCGTCGGGCTCACCCAGCCCGACCGGCTCCGTGAGCATCCAGGACGCCCGCA
>JAOPVO010000224.1 GCA_025966155.1 Pseudonocardiales bacterium | reverse complement strand
CTGCGGTCCGCACCAGCGCATTGGCGCCGACCCAGTAGGTTGCATTGAAGCGGGTCGTCCCCTGGTGGACCATGTGCATGATGTCGGTCGTCGCGCCGGCGGCGCGCTCCACGGCCGACGTGGCACCCGGTACCGAGGAGTACGGCGTCTGCATCACCGCGACGCGCGCATGCTCAGGGCGGCCCATCGCGGTCACCAGTCGCAGCGCGTAGTCGTGGGCGAGCACGCTGTCGGCATCCAGCGTCAGCAACCACGGAGTCGCAGGCACGTCGATCACGTTGCCCGCCGCCGCGGCCGCGGTTCCCGGGGGCGAGGTCCATGTGGCGGGTTCCAGGTGCGTGCCGTCAGGCCGGCCCACTCGGGACCAGCGGCGTCCCAGCAGGGCGATGTAGGCGTTCAGATTCATGGCCTTGTTCGCAGCATGCGGCAGGTTGACGAAGCGTTTGCGCTCGAAGGTGCTGACCTGGACTGCGAACATCCGCGACAAGCGACGATGCTCCAACCGAAGCCGGTCGTAGCCGGGGGCGCCCTCGGCGCCTTATTCAATAAGCTGCGCGGCGCGGTCGCGGCAGCTACGGCCACGGGCTCGGAAGGTGAGCTCGGTGAATAACCGAGCCGTGTGGTCATCGGTGGGCTCCTCGGCGGCTCGCTCGTCGAACCACCGGCCAGCTTCTCGATACAGGCGCCGGATCCGCGCTGCCTCCGTCCGCAGCGCCTCGCTCGTCAGCACCCCGCCATCGGTGCGGGCGAGGAACGCCCGCTCCTCCGCCGCCATAGCCTGGGCGGGCCCGGCGAGCAGCTCCTCGATGAGCCGCGGCAGCATCCGCACTGCTTGAAGCGCGGCCTCCTGTGCGGGGTCCTCCGGCACGGGCGGATCGTCGACCAGGATCACCACGCGCCGGTCGGGGAAGTCCTGCAACGCCGCGGACAGCGCAGTCTGCCGAACGACCTCGAGGCCCTCGCAGTAAGACGGGATCAGGACCGTCAGCAGGCCAGCGTCGGCGTCGGGATGGAAGAGGCCATCTGAATCGCTATCCTCCCGCTCGCCCGACTGGGCCGTCGCCTGCCTCGAGTGGCATCCCCAACGGGCCCAGTGATAGGCCAGGCCCCCGTAGACCAGGGCCAGAACCGCCGCATCCGAGATCGCCGCCGCGACCGAGCGCTCGAAATGGCCACCGCCGATGTCCCCCCACAGAGCCGACGCCATCAGCACCAGCACCACCCCGGCTAGGCCGGAGGTGATCGCCAACGCAACGGCGGTCAGCCGCAGCTCACGTCCATGGTCAACCGGCTCGCCCACGGCCCGGGAGCCACCCGCCTGCTCAGATCCGCCCCGGCGCGCAGGGCTGCATCGCCTGTGGCGGGCGGTCATCGCAACGTCCCTTCGACAATGAACGCCCGTATCCGAGCTAGGCCGGATCCCAGCCCGCGCCGCCAGCGACGTCGCCGCAGGGAAGGGTCCGGGATCAGGCTAGACGTACCGGCAACAGCGGACGCCCGGGCGCGGCGACGTGCTGCGCGAGTCCGCGTCGTCAATTTGCTCGCCCAAGCTAGCTCGGCGAGCCGATGTTGCGCGCCTCGACAGGTAGCGACAGAGGGCCCCCGGCCACACCCCGTCGCCGCGGCCCGGCGGCCACAGCGCCGCGCCTCGGTCCCGTCCGGTAGGGCAATGTGTTCCCAGTTCGGGGCACTGACGGCCTGCAAAAGGATCGCGCGGAACAAGATCGGCCGAGATGTTAACGGATCTTCAATCGGGACAAGTTGCATGCAGCTTCCCGGCGAAAGCGGGAGCGCATCGCGGCGAGCAAGGCCCGCGTCCCATCAGATCGATCCACCCGTCGGTTCCCAATTGATTGGCGCCGACGTGTCGCGCCACTGAAGGAGCAATCGGATGACCACCTATGACACTGACCTCGTCGGCCGCACCGCAGTCGATTCCAATGGCGAGAAGATCGGGAAGATCGCCCAGGTCTACCTCGATGACCAGACCGATCAGCCGAGCTGGGTGACGATCAGCACCGGCCTATTCGGCACCAAGGAGAGCTTCGCCCCCCTAACGGGCTACAGCGCCAGCGGCGACGACGTCATGCTCGCGGTCACCAAGGAGGCTGTGAAAGGCGCCCCGAGCGTCGAGTCGGACGGCCATGTCGAGCAGTCGGAGGAAGCCGCGCTGTACGAGTACTACGGCCTGGGCGACCAGTACGCCGCCGGCAACGCCGGGCGCGGTCAGGTCGACCGCGACGCCAGGCTCAGCGACGCCGCCCAGGGGCAGGGCCACGACACATCGGGCCCGAACACCGACACCGCGATCACCCGCTCCGAGGAGCAGCTGCGGGTCGGCACCGAGCAGGTGGAGGCCGGCCGGGCACGGCTGCGCAAGCACGTGGTCACGGAGAACGTCACGACCACGGTGCCGGTGTCACATGAGGAGGTCCGCATCGAGCGCGAGCCGATCACCGACGCCAACCGCGGCGCCGCCATGTCAGGCGCCGACATCACCGAGGAGGAGCACGAGGTCACCCTGCACGCCGAGCGTCCCGTCGTCACCACCGAGGCCGTCCCGGTGGAGCGCGTCCGGCTGGCCACCGAGACCGTCACCGAGGACGAGACCGTCTCCGGCACCGTTCGCAAGGAGAAGATCGACCAGGTCGACACCGACGGCGACGTCACAACCGACACTCGGTAAGCGCAACGACTGCAGGTGTCGCGAGCTCGGCGGACCCTTGAGCGGCTGCCGGATTGGTTGCGGCTGCCAAAGGCGGGTAATAGCCGCGTTGGCTAAGGACGCTGCCGGTCCTAGCATCCCCTACCGGAAGGCCGCTATGAGCAGCAGCACGAACCGCCCAACGTCCAGCAGCTACAGCAACGAGCCAAGCCGCGGGTCGGCCAGCGC
>JAOPVO010000216.1 GCA_025966155.1 Pseudonocardiales bacterium | reverse complement strand
ACCGGGGCGCGGCCGCACTCGGCGCCGGCGCGGGGCCGCCGCCGCGCCCGACGCCCTTGATGTCCAGCATCAGCGAGGCGTCCGGGCCGGCCGCGCGCACGATCTCACCCAGCGTGCGCCGCGGATCCGTTACGGGGATCAGGCGCGGTCGGCGGCCGTCGACCTCGAAGCGCCTGGACCAGGGACCGAGCGTGCGTGCATGGCGAACCTCGATCCGCCCGCGGAAGGCGTAGACGTCGGCCTCGATCACATCGGCTCCGGCCGCCAGGGCCGCCCGAAGCGCGTCGGGGTTGTTGCCGGCCCGGTGCGCCACGACGCAGAGGCGGTGCGGATCGGCCACGTCGCGCATCCTGCCCGCTCGGCTAGTCTCACGGTCACTTCTGACCCCAACGGGCCCCAGCGGCGGAACAAGGTGCGGCGTGGCGACTCCCGGCGGTCTGGATAGCGCGGCTGCGCTGTTGGCGGTGCTCCTGGGCGCGCCGTCGGCGCAGATCACGCTGCACACCGGCGAGCGCCTCGAGGTGGCCGGTCGATCGGGGGCCCCGATCGGCGCGTCGCGCACAGATGCCGTCGTGGGCGACGGGCGGGTGATCGCCGCCGACGGCTACTTGGGGGGACCGATCCGAGGGACCGCGGGAGTGGTGCTGGGAGCCGCCGAGGTCGACGGCGGGGCCGACCGCAGCTGGTCAGAGAGTGAGATCGACGCGCTGACCCACTTCTGCCGGGCGATCGCGGATCAGGTTGAGACAGCGCGCGGCCTCGACTCGCGGATCGCGCGGCTCAGCGAGCTCCAGACCGCGTCGCTCACCGCCCGGGAGCGGGCGATCGCGGCCGACGCCGAGCGCCAGGCCGCGCAGGAGCGCTTCGAGCTGCTCGCCCACGCCGGCGCGTCGCTGGCCCCCGCGCTGGACCTGCCCACCGCGCTCCAGGCCGCGCTGGACCTGGTGGTGCCGCGCCTCGTGGACTGCGCGATCATCCATCTGATCGACCCGAAGGACCCGCTGCAGATGCGCCTGGCGGCCGTGCGGCACCCCGATCCCGGGGCCGAGGAGGCGGTGGCCCGGGTCTTCGGCACCTGGCGGGCGATGCCGGCCGACGTCGATGGATCAGGCACCTCGGCGGGGCTCGGCCAGCCCGTCACCATCGATAGGGACTTCCTCGAGCGACTGAGCGCGACCCCGCAGGATCTGGCCGATCTGGAGTCCCTGCGCATGAGCGCCGGCGTCATCGTGCCGCTGCTGGCCCGCGGCCGGATCGTCGGGACGCTGGCCTTGGCCGCGCTCGACGACCGGTCCATCGACACCGCCGACCTCACGCTCATCGAGCAGCTGGCCACCCGGATGGCCGTCGCGCTGGACAACGCGCGGCTCTTCGCCGATGCCCGCGTCGCCCGCCGGACGGCGGAGTCCGCCAGCGCGCACATGGCGCTGCTGAGCGAGGCCAGCCAATCGCTGGCGTCGACGCTGGATGTGCGCGAGGCCGTGGGCCGCCTCGCCCGGCTCGTGGTCCCCGCGCTGGCCGACTGGAGCATGGTGACGCTGCTGGACGACGACGGCGAGCCGCGCGATATTGGGCGGTGGCATCGCGACCCCGCCATGCGCCCGATGGTGAATGCCTACGCCGATGTGCGCGCCGCGAGCTCGACCCCGCACGCGCCGGTGCGCCGGGTCATCAGCACGGGGGCGCCGGTGATCATCCCCGACGTCGACGACGGGGTCCTCCTGGGCGCCCTGGCCGACCCGGACGCCCGCGAGCTGGCCCGGTCGCTCAACATCGGCTCGTCCGTGGAGCTGCCGCTGGTGGCCCGCGGCCGGACCCTCGGCGCGATCACGCTGCTGACCGACCGCGGCCGCCCCGCCTTGGCGCCCGAGGAGCTGGCGACCGCCAAGGAGGTCGCCAGCCGGGCCGCGGTCGCGCTGGACAACGCGCAGACCTTCGCCCGCCAGCGACGCGTCGCAGAGGAGCTTCAGCACAGCATGCTCACCCAGCCGCCGGAGCCGGACCACATCCAGATCGCGGTGCGCTACCTGCCGGCGGCGCCCACGGTGGAGGTCGGCGGGGATTGGTACGACGCCTTCCTGGACCGCGACGGCAACACCGTGCTGGTCATCGGCGATGTGATGGGCCACGACATCGCCGCAGCGGCCGCGATGGGCCAGATCCGCAGCCTGGTGCGCGGCATCGCCTTCGACCGGCACGAATCGCCGTCGCAGGTTCTGGCCCGCGTGGACGAGGCGATGGCGGGCCTCGCGGTCGGTGCGCTGGCGACGGCGCTGCTGGCCCGGATAGAGCAGTCCGAGGAGGACGCCGCCCAGGGGGTGCGCCGGATCACCTGGTGCTCGGCTGGGCATCCAGGGCCGATCCTCATCACCCCGGATGGCGCGGTCCAGGATCTGGTGACGCCGGCGGGCATGCTGCTGGGCGTCGATCCGACGGCTCAGCGCCAGGACACCCAGGCGGTTCTGCCTATCGGCACCACGGTCGCGCTGTTCACAGACGGGCTGTTCGAGCGGCGCACGATGAGCCTCGACGATGGGCTCGACCTCGTGCGAACGGCCCTCGGCGAGCTGGCTGACGAGCCGCTGGATGCGCTGTGCGACGGCCTCCTAACCCGGATGCTGCCGACCGCGCCGGAGGATGACGTCGCCCTCGTCGCCGTGCGGCTGTTCGATCAGAGTCGGGCCCGGCCACTCGACGCCGGGCCCCGCGACGTTCCGCCCGCATTCGACGATCCCGACGTCCCGGCGCTCGGAGCCGGGGAGTCCGCCGCCGATCCGCAGCTGTCCGAGGCCGTCTTCGGCCCGGACGACCAGGCGCCGGCGCAATGCCGCCGGTTCCTCGAGGCGACGCTGGCCCGCGAATTCACCCGTCGGCTGATCGCCGACTCCATCCGCTCCGACCTGGAGCTGGTGGCCACCGAGCTGGTCACCAACGCGCTGCGCGTCGCGGCGAGCACGATCTCGGTGCAGGTGCAGTGCCGCGATACCTCGCAGGAGTCGGGCGAGGCGGCCTGGGTGCGCATCGCGGTCACCGACGACGGGCCAGGGCTTCCGGAGCTCAATGTGGCGGCGTTGACCGACACCCATGGCCGCGGGCTGAGCATCATCGCGGCGCTCTCGACCGAGTGGGGCTTCGAGCAGTCCGGCGCCACCAAGACGGTATGGGCGCGGCTGGCGGTCTGATCGCGCCTGCCGCATGATGCCGCTCATGGACTCCGACAGCGCCGTCGCATTCCCCGTCTCCGATCCCGCCACGGGAGCGCGCAGCAGCGCCGCCTTCGCCCAATCGGTGATCGCCGACGCCCTCGGCTCGACGCCGGATGCGGCCGCCGTGCCCACAGGTGCGGCGTGGCGGTCGGACTATCCGTCGGCGTTCCGGTCGCTCGTGACGGCGGGTCTGGAATCCCCGACGGCCGCGGTGGATGCGGCCCGGCGCGGGCTGGCCGCAGTGCATAGCCGCATGAGCATCGACCTGACGTCGTCGGGCGCGCTGGCATCGGAGCTGATCGTGGGCTCGGCCCGGCCGACGCGGCGGGTGCGCATCCCCTACGGCGGCCAGCTGCTGACCGGTGCCGATATCGACCGCCAGCTCGACGATTGGCTGGCGCACGATGTCATCGAGCCGTCCTGCGCGGAGGCAGTGCGGACCGTCGCGGCCCATCCGGATTGGCTGGACCTCAGCGACCTCACCTTCGCCATCCTGGGGGCCGGGGCGCAGATGGGCCCGGTGTCGTCGCTGCTGTCATGGGGCGCCGAGGTGATCGCCGTCGATCTGCCGCGCCCGGCGATCTGGGAACGGCTCCGCTCGGTCGCCGCCGGGAGCTCCGGTCGGCTGCACGCTGTGCCCGCCGACGTCACCGCCTCGCCGGGCTCAGTGGCCGATCACCTGGCCGAGCGCGATCTGCGCGGCCGCAGCCTTGTGTTAGGTAACTATGTCTATGCGCCCGGATCGGCCCACGTGCTCGTGTCGGCCGCCGTCGATGCCGTGACGGCGCAGACGGTGAAGCGGCGCGATGGCACCACCCTCTCCTTCCTGGGCACGCCGACCGATGTCTACGCCGTCCCGGACGCGGTCGTCGATGCGGCCGAGCGCGCGTACGCCCGCAGCGGGCCGATGCGCGCGGCCCGCCCCGTGCTCCGAGGGCTCAGCCGCGGGCGGCTCGCGCAGCGGCACTACCCGCCGTCGTCGGAGGCCTCACTCGCGCCGGGCATCACCGACAGCCTGGTTCTCCAGCAGGGCCCCAACTACGCCTTCGCCAAGCGCATCCAGCGCTGGCGGGCCACGGCCGCGCGGGCCGACGGCGTCCCGGTGTCGTTCACCGTCGCCCCGCCGAGCCGGACCACGTCGGTGACCTCGAACCGACTGCTGCGGGCCGCCTACGACGGCGCGCACCGCTTCGGGGTCTCGATCTTCGATCCCGAGACCAGCAATGCGCTGATGGCCACGCTCCTGATCCACGACCTGCGCAATCCGCGTGAGCACAACCACCCGTGGCAGTACGAGGCCGACGCCGCCGCGCATGGCGGCCTCTGGCGCCAGGGCTACGTCCCGCGCAGCGTGCTGGGCCTGGCGGTCGGCGTGGGCGCGCGCAGCCTCGTCGGCCGCTCCCGCTAGATCCCCTCTGCCTACCCCGAACTTTTGGCCATGGTTTGTCGCTGAGCGACACACCATGGCCGCGAGTTTGGGCTTCGGACCCTTTTACAGGGCCGTTCCGGCGAGGGCGAAGAACGCCAGGTCGAGCGCGGCGATGACGATGATCGCGAGGAAGAAGCGCTTGGAGGCCGGGGTGCCCAGCGCCGTGGCTGCGGCGAACAGCGCGATGGCGGTCACGACCGCGAAGCCGATCCACGGCCACGCGCCGCCGGTACCCGCGCCAAACAGGACCAGTCCCGACGCGGCCAGCAGCAGGGCCGCGCCGGCGAGCGCGGTCGGGCGGGCGCCGATGCGATGGGGCAGCCCGCGCACCCCCGTCGCCGCATCGTCGCCCAGGTCCGGCAGCACGTTGGCCAGGTGGGCGGCCACGCCGATCGTCGCGCCGGCCGCCATCGCCCAGGCCGGGGCCATCCGCGGCGGCGAGGCGCTCAGCGTCGCGACCGCCGGAAGCGCGCCGAACGCGATCGCGTACGGCAGCCAGGACAGCGCCGTTGCCTTCAGGCCGAGGTTGTAGAGCCACCCGCACAGGACGACGAGCAGCGCCGCCGCGCCGCCGCGCCAGCCCAGCCCAGCCGATAGCGCAACGGCGGCAACCACAGCGATCAGCGCCGCGAGCCCGGCCGAGCGCGGCGACACATCGCCCGCGGCCACCGGCTTGTCGGCGCGATGCACCTCGCGGTCGCGGTCGGCGTCGAGATAGTCATTGGACCAGCCGATGGACAGTTGCCCGGCCAGCACGGATGCTGTGACCAGCAGCCCCCGCGGCAGCGAAAGATCGGCTAGCGCGCTCAGCCCGGCACTCAGCCCGGTCACAGCCGCGGAGGGCACGGGGTGGCAGGACAGCACCAACGCCTTCGCGGCAGTGTGAAGGTGCATTGCGCGATGGTAGGAGGACGCCGTGCCCCCCACGACCACACTCGCCGGCGTCCACGGCGTCCTGCCTCCGCATCGCTACGCCCAGGACGAGATCACCGCCGAATTCGCGAAGGTCGTGCTCGGGCCCGAGGCGGCCGCCGCGAGTGCCGGGATGGTCGCGCGCCTGCACGCCAACTCCCGCGTGGAGACCCGTCATCTGGTGCTGCCGCTCGAGCAATACGGCGCCCTGTCCGGCTTCGACGAGGCCAACGCGCTGTTCATCGAGCACGCGGTTGCCCTCGGCGCGGAGGCCCTGCTCGGCGCGCTCGCCCGGGCCGGCCTGACGCCTGCGGACGTCGACGCGGTGTTCTCCACGACCATCACCGGCATCGCCGTGCCGTCGCTGGACGCGCGGATCGCCGCGGTCGTCGGCCTGCGCCAGGACGTCAAGCGCGTCCCGCTGTTCGGCCTGGGGTGCGTGGCCGGCGCGGCGGGCATCTCCCGAATGCACGACTACCTGCTCGGCCATCCCGACGACGTGGCCGCGCTGATCTCAGTGGAGCTGTGCTCCCTCACGATCCAGCGCGACGACCGCTCGGTGGCCAATCTCGTCGCCACCGGGCTCTTCGGCGACGGCGGCGCGGCCGTGGTGGCAACCGGCGCCCATCGCGCAGCCGACGGCCCGCGCGTGCTCGACTCGCGCAGTCGGCTGTACCCAGACAGTGAGCGAACTATGGGCTGGGACGTCGGATCCGGTGGGCTGAAGATCGTCCTTGACGCCAATGTCCCCTCGCTCGTCAACCGCTACCTCGGCGACGATGTCCGCGGCTTCCTCGCCGACCATGGGCTGTCCCCGTCCGACGTCGGCGCGTGGGTGTCGCACCCGGGCGGCCCCAAGGTCATCGAGGCGATCGAGCAGGCGCTGGGCGTCGAGGGCGACCCGCTCGCGATGACGTGGTCATCGCTGGCCCGCATCGGCAACCTCTCCTCGGCCTCGGTTCTGCATGTTCTGCGCGACACGCTCGATCAGCGCCCGCCAACTGCGGGCGCGCCGGGGGTCCTGATGGCGATGGGCCCGGGCTTCTGCTCGGAGCTCGTCCTGCTGGAGTGGTGAGCGTGCTCCCCTACGTCCTGCTCGTGCTGGCCGTCGCGGCCGAGCGCGTCGTCGAGCTGGTCGTGTCGAAGCGCAACATCGAGTGGGCCAAAGCCCACGGCGGCGTCGAGCACGGGTTCGGCCACTACCCGTTCATGGTCGTCCTTCATAGTGGGCTGTTAGTCGCGTGCCTGCTCGAGGCGTCGTACCGGACGTTCCACCCCCTGCTGGGCTGGACGATGCTGGCGCTGGTCGTGCTGGCGCAGGCGCTGCGCTGGTGGTGCATCACCGTGCTCGGCCCGCGCTGGAATACCCGGGTCGTCGTTGTGCCCGGGATGGCGCTCGTCCGCCGGGGCCCCTACCGATGGCTGCGCCACCCCAACTACGTCGCCGTGGTCATCGAGGG
>JAOPVO010000203.1 GCA_025966155.1 Pseudonocardiales bacterium | reverse complement strand
ATCGGGTTCATCCCCGAGGACCGGCACCGCCAGGGCCTGCTGCTCGAGGCGCCGCTCTGGGAGAACCGCATCCTGGGCCACCAGACGCGCGCGCCGAACGTCAAGGGCCCGTTCGTCGACACCGCCGGCGCGCGCGCGGACACCGCCCGCATCGTGGCCGAGTACGACGTGCGCACGCCCAGCATCGACACCAAGGCCGGCGCCCTGTCCGGGGGCAATCAGCAGAAGCTGATCGTGGGACGGGAGATGAGCGGCAAGCCGATCCTGCTCATCGCCTCGCACCCCACCCGCGGCGTCGATGTGGGGGCGCAGGCGGCGATCTGGGACCACCTGCGCCAGGCCCGGCGCGACGGCCTGGCCGTGCTGCTGATCTCGGCCGACATGGAGGAGCTCATCGGGATGTCGGATCGGCTCCAGGTCATCCTGCGCGGGCGCTTCGTGGCCGAGGCCGACCCGCAGACCGTCACCCCCACCGAGCTGGGCTCGGCCATGACCGGCGCGGGCGTGGGCGCGGCATGAACCGCCTGAAGCGGCTCACCGGGCGCGATGCCGGGCTGGCGATCCTGGCCCCGGCGTCGGCGGTGGTGTTCGCCGTGCTGATCTCGTCGGTGATCATCCTGATCGCCGGGCACCACCCCATCGAGGCCTACCAGGCGATGGCGAAATCGCTGGACCCGGCGACCCCGCGCGGCGATCGCTACTTCGTCCTCATCGTCAACCAGGCCACGACCTACTACCTGGCCGGTGTCGCGGTCGCCATCGCCTTCCGGATGAACCTGTTCAACATCGGCGTCGACGGCCAGTACCGGCTCGCGGTCATGATGGCCGCGCTGGTGGGCGCGCAGGTCAACCTCCCGCCGTTCCTGCAGGTGCCGCTGATCATCGTCATCGCGATGCTGACCGGCGGGCTCTGGGCCAGCATCGCCGGGCTGCTCAAGGTCGGGCGGGGCATCAGCGAGGTGATCTCCACGATCATGCTGAACGCGATCGCCACCGCGGTGGTCGCCTACCTGCTCAACCGCTTCGGCGTCACCAAGGGCAACGACCGAAGCACCGCGGAGCTGCCGAAATCGTCCTGGATCTCCGGCATCCCGTGGCGCGATGCCGCAAACGAGATCTACGGCCTGGTGATCCTGGCGGTCATCGTCGGCATCCTCTACGGCGTCCTGCTGGGCAAGACGCGCTTCGGCTTCGATCTGCGCGCCACCGGCCTATCGGAGTCCGCGGCCGTGGCCAGCGGGGTGTCCGTCAAGCGGATGACCCTGAAGGTGATGTTCCTGTCCGGCGCGACGGCGGGCCTGATCGGGCTGCCGCTGCTGCTGGGCCAGTCGCACTCCTACGGGCAGGATTTCCCGGCCGGCGTCGGGTTCATCGGCATCGCCATCGCGCTGCTCGGCCGCAACTCCCCGATCGGGATGGCGTTCGCCGCGCTGCTCTGGGGCTTCCTGGACTCCTCGTCGATCTCGCTGGAGACCGTCGATGTGCCGAAGGAGCTCGTGAGGATCATGCAGGGCATCCTGGTGCTGTCCGTGGTCATCGCCTACGAGCTCGTCCGGCGCTACCGCCTGGTGCTCGAGCAGCGCGATGTCGGGCGGGCGCTGGACGACGGGCCTCCTGCTGCCCCTTCCCTTGAGAAGGCCTCGGCATGAGCGCGATGCTCGACGGGGACCACAAGGCCCTCGTGCCCATGGACTCGGTTGCGCCCGCCCGCCGCTCGGCGCTGCAGCGGATGCTGCTGGTTGGCGCCGCCGCATTCATCGGGCTGTCGCTGATCCGATTCCTGACCGGCGCCAACGACCTGACCTCCGGCGGCACGGTCAACACCGCGATCCTCAGCGCCGTCCCGATCGCGCTCGCCGGTCTGGCCGGTCTATGGTCCGAGCGCTCCGGTGTGGTCAACATCGGCCTCGAGGGCATGCTCGTGCTCGGCACCTGGGGCGCGGGCTTTGCCGGCTATCAATGGGGCCCATGGGCGGCGCTGCTCGCCGGCGGTCTCTGCGGGTCCGTCGGTGGTGCGCTGCACGCCCTTGCGACAGTCACCTTCGGCGTCGACCAGGTCGTCAGCGGCGTCGCGATCAACCTCCTGGCGCCGGGCGCGGCGCTGTATCTGAACAAGCTGATGTCCGATCGCTATCAGAATGTCTCGGGAAGCGGGGGCGGCGACAAGCAATCGCCGCGCATGGACGCGATCCAGCAGCTTTCCATCCCAGGTGCGGAGGGCCCGCTGAAGGACCTCCAGAACAAGCAGTGGTTCCTGCTGTCCGACATCGCCGGGGTCCTGCGCGGGGTGTTCGTCGGCACCTCGATCCTCGTCGTCGTCACGGTGCTGATGTTCGTGGCCACGTGGTTCATCCTCTGGCGCACGGCGTTCGGGCTGCGGCTGCGATCCTGCGGCGAGGCGCCGTACGCGGCGGAGTCCCTCGGGGTCAACGTGTACCGCTACAAGTACATAGCCGTGATGGCCTCGGGCTTCATCGCCGGCATCGGCGGCGGGGCGCTGGCGGTGATAGCCGGTCTCTACAAGGACGGGCAGACCGGCGGGCGCGGCTACATCGGCCTGGCGGCGATGATCTTCGGCAATTGGCGGCCCGGCGGCCTGGCCACCGGGGCCGGCCTGTTCGGCTACACCGACGCACTGAAGAGCCGGCAGCCCGATTCGGTCAAGGCGCTGCTGCTCATCCTCGGCATCCTGCTTGTGCTCGTCGGGGGCTGGCGGCTGTTCCGCTACTACAAGCAGCCCGCGGGTTTCCGCATCGGCGGGGTCGGCACGGTGATCGGCCACTGGCTGACCCTCGCCATCGGCCTGGCCGCGGCCATCGGCTACTTCTTCACCGACGCGATCCCGACCGAGCTGGTGTCCGCAACGCCCTACGTCGCCACGTTGATCGTGCTCGTGCTGGCCACCAAGAGTTTCCGAATGCCCAAGGCCGATGGCCAGGTCTACCGAAGAGGTGCGCATTAGTGAGTGAGTCAGCTATCGACTGGGACGTGCTCCGGGAGGCGGCGACTGAGATTATGGCGCAGGCCTATGCGCCGTACTCGAACTTCCCAGTCGGGGCCGCGGCGCTGGTCGACGACGGGCGGATCGTCGTGGGCTGCAATGTCGAGAATGCCTCGTACGGCGTCGGGCTCTGTGCCGAGTGCGGCTTGGTTTCGGCGCTGAACGCCAGCGGCGGCGGGCGCCTGGTGGCCTTCGCCTGCGTCGGCAAGACCGGGTACGGCCTGATGCCGTGCGGGCGGTGCCGTCAGCTGCTCTGGGAGTTCGGCGGCGCGGCACTGCTGGTCGACACCGTCGACGGGCCCGTCCCGATGACCGAGATCCTGCCGCGGGCGTTCGGCCCCGAGGACCTGGTCGCGGCGGCGGTGCTGGACCGCGAGGCGTCGATCGAGGGCGCGAGCGCGGGAGGCCAGGCGTGACCGAGCCGTTCTCCGCCGTCGATGTCATCGCGATCAAGCGGGACCGGGGCCGGATCCCCGATCCCCAGATCGACTGGGTGATCGACGCCTATACCCGCGGAGTCGTGGCCGACGAGCAGATGTCGGCGCTGGCTATGGCCATCCTGCTCAACGGGATGGTCGGCGACGAGCTCGCGCGCTGGACCGCGGCCATGATCGCCAGCGGCGAGGTGCTCGACCTGTCGTCCGTCGCTCGGCCCACCGCGGACAAGCACTCGACCGGCGGCGTGGGGGACAAGATCACCCTGCCGCTGGCCCCGCTGGTGGCGGCCTGCGGCGCCGCGGTTCCGCAGCTGTCCGGGCGCGGCCTCGGCCACACCGGCGGCACGCTGGACAAGCTCGAGTCGATCCCCGGCTGGCGGGCCCGCCTGTCCAACGCCGAGTTCCTCAGCCAGCTATCGAGCATCGGCGCGGTGGTGTGCGCGGCCGGCGATGGGCTGGCCCCCGCCGACCGCAAGCTCTACGCGCTGCGCGATGTGACGGGCACCGTAGAGGCGATCCCGCTGATCGCCAGCTCCATCATGAGCAAGAAGATCGCCGAGGGGTCGTCGGCGCTGATCCTGGACGTCAAGGTCGGCAGCGGCGCCTTCATGAAGACCCTGGCCGATGCGCAGGAGCTCGCGCGGACGATGGTGGGGCTCGGCACCGCGGCCGGCCGGACCACGGTGGCCGTGCTGACCGACATGTCCACCCCGCTGGGACGCACCGCCGGCAACGCACTCGAGGTGCGCGAGGCGCTGGAGGTGCTGGCCGGGGGCGGCCCGTCCGACGTCGTGGAGCTCACTTTGGTGCTGGCGCGGGAGATGCTGGCCGCGGTGGGCCTGGACGCAATCGATCCGGCCGATGCGCTGGCCGACGGCCGGGCGATGGATGTCTGGCGGGCGATGATCGGCGCGCAGGGCGGGGACGTCGATGCGCCGCTGCCGGTGGCCGCCGAGAAGCACAT
>JAOPVO010000154.1 GCA_025966155.1 Pseudonocardiales bacterium | reverse complement strand
AGATCGTGCAGATGCAGCGTGTCCTGCCGCAGATGCAGGCCGAGCCCCGCGCGGGCCGCGAGCGCGGCGAGGAAGTCCAGATCCGACTGCCCGTGCTGAAGGGCCCGCGGGAGGGTCGGTCCGTCCGCTCCGGCCTGCACGGACAGCCCGGCCGCCGCGGCGAGCTCGCCCGCGATATCGGCCACTGTCACATCGGTCCAGACGCGCACGGCGGCCGAGAGGCGAAGCTGATGCAGCGCGTCGTAGCCGCGGACCCGCAGCGCGAGGAACCCGTCCGGGCCGAGGTCATGCTCCAGTGCGGTGACCTCGCCCGTGAACAGGGGAGCCTGCGCACCGGCGACGGTGATGCGCAGCGCCGCCCCGATTCCCAGCCCTGCGGGCGCGGCGCCGGCGAAGACGAGCTCGACCTGGTCGGGCGCCCCGGAGCGCTGGGCGATCCGGCATCCGGTCATCCGCGCGGCGTCGCCGCCGTCGAGGCGGGCGCCGTCGATCTCGACGCTCACCCGCGGGGTCGCCAGCACGGCGGTCATGGCGTGTCCCCGGCGGCCGGCAGCGTGGGCGCCGGGGGGATGCGCAGGATCGCCCCGGCGGGGGCCCACGGCGCGTCGTCCAGATTGTTGGCGACGGCCAGGAACCGCCACATCCACGGCTGCCCGGGGTAGTGGTGGGCGGCGATGACGTCGAGGCGCTCGCCCCGCTCGTCGCCGCCGCCCAGCACCTCGTGGGCGACCTCCTCGGCCTCGGCGCCGGCCGCACTGGGGGTCGAGGCGGCGTCGGGCGCGATGGTCGCGGCGGCGGCGGCCTCCAGTGCATCCGGGGCAGGGGCCGCGGGCGGCTGCGCCGGGCGGGCCTCCGGCACGCGCAGCATGCGCAGGCGCAGCCACGAGCGGGCGGGGGTGCCCTCGACATCGAACTGCTCCACGCGCTCGGCGATCGCGCTGATGACCCCGAGCACATTCCAGCTGCGGCCCCAGACGAATCGCGCCAGCGGCGGGGTGCCGAACTCCCCGGCCGCGGCGGCGTTCTCAGCGAGTCGCCAGAGCGGGCCGGTCAGCGAGCGCACGTCGATGGGCCCCGCCGCGCGGGCGGCCGCCGTGGACGCGGAGCCCGTTGCCCCCAACTCGGCGCCCGAGGTGCCCGGCGCGGCCTGCGGGGCGCTCGCCGGGCCAGGCAGCAGCGAGGTGTCGAACAGCAGGTCCAGCTCCAGCTCGGTGCGCCCGCCGCCGGTGAACACGAGCGGATCGTCGCTCAGGTCGGTGCCGGTGAGACGCGAGCCTGGTGCGCCGGCCGGCCGGATCCCGGCATAGCGGCGCGCGACGACGCTCTCGGGGTTGAGCAGGCAGGGGATCCGCTCGCCGGTGCGCTCGACGAGGAAGGCGACGCGCTCCATCAGGACCAGCGCTCCTGCTCCGCGTGCAGGAATCGCGCCCGATCGACCGTGCGCTGGTGGGCGGCTTGCTCCTCCAGCGGGTCGAGGGCGGCGTAGGCCGCGGCTGAGGACAGCGACGGCCAGCGGGGACTGGACGCGATCTCCGTGCGGTCGGTCTGCGGCTCGAGTGCGGCCCAGCGATCCGCCGTCGTCATCGGGCCCTCACGGGGTTGCTCGCTCGTCGACTCGCGCGGCCGGGCTTGAATGAGCGACCGCGTCGCGCGTCGCGCATCGGCGGTGGGTGCGATGGACGCGGTCGGCGCGTCGATCGCACCGTGGGTCGGACGTTGGGGCGGGCCCGGGGGCGAGCCGCCGAGCACCGGCGAGCTGAGGGGACCGGGTCGGCGCTCGGGATCCGCTGGGCGCACCGGCGTCGCAATTGCCCTGGCCCCGGCCGCGTGCTGATCCCTCACGGCGACCGGGACGAGGCGCATCATTGGCCCGGCCGGCCGCGGCGACGGCGGGATCCCGGCCGACGGCGACCCATCGCCCTCGGACCGTTGACGAGCAGACAGTTCCGGCGTCTCGTCGGCCCGGCCGAGCGGCAGCAGACGCGGCCCGATCGGCGCCCGTCTCGGCCCGTCGGGTCTCGGGCTGAGGCCGCTCGACTCGGAGGGGTGCTGGACGGGCGCATGGCCCGTTGCGCTGGCGGGAGCGACCGGGGGCAGGCTGGCCTGCCGAATCGATGCCGGAGGGGCCGGGTGGCCGGCGCTCCGGCGTGCGCCGATCCCTGGGACCGCCGACGCGCCGGGCTCGGCCGCGGCGCCCGACCGGTGCCGCCCGTGGATCGCGGGCAGCGTCCCGGACGAGTCGGGACGGACGGGGCGCCTCTGCCCCGGTGCGGCGGGCATCGCCTCTGCCCGGACCCGCGGCCGCTGGTCGGTCGGCTCGGCGTCCGATTTGGCTGCAAGCGGCGGCAGCGCGAACTGGGCCGGCGGGCTGGGCTCGAGCAGATGCGGGGCACCCGCTCTGACCTTCGCCAGCCAATCCGCGGGCGGCCCTCCCGCGACGCCTGGCTCGGTCGTTGCGGGCCCCGCCGACGGGCCCCGCCCGACGCGCTCGACGGCCTCGGCGACGCGCACCCCGAGTCCGCTGAGCTCGCGCAGGAGCGCGGCGGACCGATCGAGGGCCAACCGGACGCCTCCCAGCACAGACGGCGGGGTCAATTCCGGTCGAGGCTCTCGAACACGAGCGTGAGCGTCTCGATCGCGATCTCCTGCGACGAGGCGTTCAGCGGGGACCCGCGCCAGGCCCGCGGCCAGGCATTGATGAGGTCCCAGCGGACCCGCTCGGTCGCGTCGTCGCTGTCGAGCAGGACGATCGAGACATTCTGGCGCTGCACGGCGCCGCGCGCCGCCGAGCTGAACCAGTCGAACAGCTGACGCGATTGGGTGAGGCCGTAGCGCAGGGTGAGGTCGTCGTATTCGACTCGACCCGGCACCTTGTGCACGACCTGCCCACCGCCGCCCGAGCGGTACTCGATCGCCTCGATCCGCGCCGACGGCGCGCTGCACTCGGTGAAGTGCGCCTCGTCCAGCCCAGGCACGATGAGCTTGAAGTTGTAGGAGCGGTAGGGGTCGACGAAGGTCCCGGGCGCGGCGCCGTTCGCCGCCGGCGGGGTCGGCGCGCTCATCGCTCGGTACCTGCGCCGTCAGTCTCGCTGCCGCCCTGGAACTGGCTGATCCGGAACACAATGAACTCCGCGGGCTTGACCGGAGCCAGCCCGATGAGGGTGACGACCTGGCCGGCGTCGATGACCTCCGGCGGGTTGGTCTCGCTGTCGCAGCGCACGAAGAACGACTCCTCGGGTGTGCGCCCGAACAGTGCGCCGTCGCGCCAGAGCCGGGTCAGGAACGCGGTCACATCGCGGCGGATCGCCTTCCACAGAGCCGGGTCGTTGGGCTCGAAGACGATCCATCGGGTGCTATTGACGATGGACTCCTCGACCATGGTGATGAGGCGCCGCACATTCAGGTACCGCCACTCGCTGCTGGGGTCGGCCAGCGTGCGCGCCCCCCAGACCTTGATGCCGTCGGAGGAGAAGAAGCGGATCGCGTTGACCCCGGCGTCGTTGAGCACGCCCTGCTCCTGATCGGTGAGGCGCTGGGTGAGATCCAGTGCGCCCCGGACGGTCTCGTTCGCGGGCGCCTTGTGCACGCCGCGGGTGGCATCGGTACGGGCCCAGATGCCGGCGATGTGGCCCGACGGCGGAACCTGGATCCGCTCGCCCGAGAACGGGTCCCGCACCCAGAGGTGCGGGAAGTACACCGCGCCCCAGCCCCCGTCGGAGCGACGGGGCCGAAGCGACGGGGCCGGCCCGGTCGCGGCCCGCGGTGCGACCTCGGCCCGC
>JAOPVO010000149.1 GCA_025966155.1 Pseudonocardiales bacterium | reverse complement strand
TCCCTGCACATGGAGTTGGCGTTCCGCGCCGACACCCTTAGCTGGCTCATGACCCTGCTGGTCACCGGCATCGGGGCATTGGTGCTTGTCTACTGCCGCTGGTACTTCTCCGCCGGCGCCGAGGGCCTCGGGCGGTTCGCCGCCACGCTCACCGCCTTCGCCGGGGCGATGCTCGGGCTGGTGCTGTCGGACGATCTGCTGTTGCTGTATGTGTTCTGGGAGCTCACGACCGTTCTGTCCTATTTGCTCGTCGGCCACTACGTCGAGCGCAAGTCGGCCCGCCGGGCGGCCATGCAGGCGCTGGTCATCACGACCCTCGGCGGCCTGGCCATGCTGATCGGGATGATCATGCTCGGCGAGCAGGCCGGCACCTACCGCATCTCCGCAATCGTCGAGGCCGCCCCGCGCGGGGTGTTCACGGGCGTCGCCGTCGTCCTGATCCTGGCTGGCGCCATCACCAAGTCCGCCCTGGTGCCGTTCCACTTCTGGCTGCCTGGCGCCATGGCCGCGCCCACCCCGGTCAGCGCATATCTGCACGCCGCGGCCATGGTGAAGGCCGGTATCTTCCTCGTCGCGCGCCTCGCGCCGGGCTTCGCCGGGTCGGGGTCGTGGCGCCCGACCGTCCTTATCCTGGGCGGCGCGACGCTGCTCATCGGCGGCTGGGCCGCGCTCAAGCAGACCGACCTCAAGCTGCTGCTGGCGTACGGAACGGTCAGCCAGCTGGGTTTCCTCACCATGCTCGTCGGCGCCGGGACCCGTGCATCCGCGTTGTCCGGGTTGACGATGGTGCTGGCGCACGCGCTGTTCAAGGCCTGCCTGTTCCTGATTGTCGGCATCATCGACAAGGTCACCGGCACCCGGGACATCCGCGAGCTGTCCGGGCTCGGACGGGCGCATCCGGTGCTCGCGGTCGCCGCGGTCATCGCCGCGGCGTCGATGGCCGGGTTGCCGCCCACGCTGGGCTTCGTCGGCAAGGAGGCCGCACTCACCGGGTTCGTGCCGGGCTCCGGCGCCGATGCGTGGCTGCTCGGGCTCTCCGCCGCTGGGGCTGCGCTCACCTTCGCCTACAGCGGCCGGCTGATCTGGGGCGCCTTCGCCGACAAGCCCGGCAGTGCCCCCACCACCACAACGCCGGCCGGGCGCGGCATCTGCGCGGGCCCAGTCGCACTGGCGGCGCTCAGCCTCGCGGCGGGCCTGTTCGCCGGCCAGCTCGACAAATACATCGCACCCTATGCCCTATCGCTGCCCGAGCTCGGCGGCGCGCATGATGAGATCGAGCACCTCGCGCTCTGGCACGGCATCACGCCGGCATTGCTCCTGACGGCGCTGATCATGGTCGCCGGCGCTGTGCTCGTCATCGGCCGGGACTCGGTCGAATGGCTCCAGGAGCGCACCCGCACCGGGCTCGACGCCCAGCGCACGTACCGCCGGATGATGCGCGGCGTCGACCGGATAGCCGTCGAGGTGACCGGCGCCACCCAGCGCGGATCGCAGCCGCTCTATCTCGGCATCATCCTGGTGACGGCCGTCGTCATCCTCGGGATCAGCGCGGTGGCTGCGTTCGCCGACGGGCTGTGGCCGGACAACCTGATCCTCTGGGACACCCCCGCTCAGGCCGTGGTCGGAGCGCTCACCGTCGCCGGCGCCGTGCTCGCGGCCCGCTCCCGCCGGCGCCTGCGCGCGGTCATCCTCGTCGGGGTCACCGGATACGGGACGGCGATGCTGTTCCTGCTCGGCGGCGCCCCCGATCTGGCCCTGACCCAGGTGCTGGTCGAGACAATCACGCTCGTCGTCTTCGTGCTCGTGCTGCGCCGGCTGCCCCCGTTCTTCTCCGATCGCCCATTGGCGGCCAGTCGCTGGATCCGCCTGGCCATCGGCCTCGCGGTCGGCGGCGGCGTCAGCCTGGTTGCGCTCATCGCCGTCGGCGCCCGGGAGGCCAAGCCGGTGTCCGGCGCCTTCCCGCAGGAGGCGGTGGACTACGGCGGCGGCAAGAACATCGTCAACGTGGCGCTGGTCGACATCCGCGCCTGGGACACGATGGGGGAGATCTCCGTGCTCGTCGTGGCCGCCACCGGCGTCGCCAGCCTGACGTTCCTGAGCCGGACCATGACCCGACGGGTTCGGGTGATCCCGGCCAGCGCGCCCGAGCACGACACCCACCCCGGCCGCTCGAGCTGGCTGGCCACCTCGGCCATCCTCGATCCCGCGCGCCGCTCGGTGATCTTCGAGGTGGTCACCCGCCTGATCTTCCACACGATCATGCTGTTCTCGCTGTATCTGCTCTTCTCCGGCCATAACCACCCCGGCGGCGGGTTCGCCGGCGGGCTGGTCGCGGGCCTCGCCCTGACCGTCCGGTATCTGGCTGGCGGGCGGTACGAGCTGAACGAGGCGGCGCCCATCGACGCGGGCGTCCTGCTGGGGCTGGGGCTGTTCGTGGCCACCGGGGCCGGGCTCGCGCCCCTCGCGTTCGGCGGCAGCGTCCTGGAGAGCGCGATCCTGGACGCCCACCTGCCGATCTTCGGCAAGGCGCATGTGGTCACCTCGGCGATCTTCGATATCGGGGTCTACCTCGTTGTCATCGGGCTGGTGCTGGACATCCTGCGCAGCCTGGGCGCCGAGATCGATCGCCAGATCGAGGACGGCGACACCCCCGTGCCGACCGACGACGCAGCGGACGCCGCGGCGGTGGCCCGATGACCGGGAATGTGGTGCTGATCCTGGTGTCGGGCGCGCTGATCGCGGCCGGGGTGTACCTGCTGCTGGAGCGCAGCCTGACCCGGGTGCTGCTCGGGCTGATCATCATGGGCAACGGGGCCAACCTGCTGTTCCTGGTCGCCGGCGGGCGCGCGGGCGGCGCCCCGATCGTCGGGGTCACCGACGCCGACAAGATGAGCGATCCGCTTCCGCAGGCGATGGCGCTCACCGCCATCGTGATCACCCTGGGCATGAGCGCGTTCCTGCTGGCCATGGCGCATCGCAGCTGGCAGCTGCACGGCCACGACGAGGTCCAGGACGACTTCGAGGACCGCCGGATCGTGCTGCGGGCCGAGCGCGACCTGGCGTCGGAGGCCTACCAGGATCTCGGCGGGGAGCCCGACGACGCCGCCGAATACCACGATGACTATGCAGATGATGGGAAGGGGGACCGATGAGCGCCGCCTCGTACTTGGTCCCGCTGCCGGTGATCGTGCCGCTGCTGGGCGCGGGCATCACCCTGGCCTTCAGCCACCACCCGCGGGTGCAGCGGCTGGCCACGATCATCACGCTGTCCTTCGTGCTCGGCGTGGCCGCGGTCCTGCTGGTGCTCGCCGATCGGGACGGCCCGCAGGTCGTGCATGTCGGCGGCTGGCCCGCGCCGCTCGGTATCACGCTGGTGGCGGACCGGCTGTCGACGCTCATGCTCTGCGTCTCGATCGCAGTGACGCTGTGCGTGCTGCTCTTCTCCCTGGGCCAGGGCCTGGCCGACCAGGACGCGCAGACGCCGGTCTCGATCTACCACCCGACGTACCTCGTGCTGTCGGCCGGCGTCTCCAACGCGTTCCTGTCCGGCGATCTGTTCAACCTGTACGTGGGGTTCGAGATCCTGCTGGCGGCCAGCTATGTGCTGCTGACCCTCGGCGGCACCAGCGCCCGCGTCCGCGCGGGCACGACTTACGTCGTAGTGAGCTTGCTATCGTCGCTGCTGTTCCTTATTGCGCTGGCCATGATCTACGCCGCCACCGGCACCATGACCATGGCGGACCTTGCCATCAAGCTGCCGGCGCTGCCCTCAGGCGTGCGGGTCACGCTCGAGGCGATGCTGCTGCTGGCCTTCGGCATCAAGGCCGCGGTGTTCCCGCTGTCGGCGTGGCTGCCGGACTCGTACCCGACGGCGCCGGCCCCGGTCACTGCCGTGTTCGCCGGCCTGCTGACCAAGGTCGGCGTCTACGCGATCATGCGCACCGAGACGCTGCTGTTCCCGGGCGGGCGCCTGGCCGATGTCCTGATGTGGGCGGCGCTGTTCACCATGCTGGTCGGCATCCTCGGCGCGGTGGCGCAATCGGACATCAAGCGACTGCTGTCGTTCACCCTGGTCAGCCACATGGGCTACATGGTGTTCGGCATCGCGCTCGGATCACAGGCCGGCCTCGCCGGGGCCATCTTCTACGTCGCCCACCACATCATCATCCAGACGACCCTGTTCCTCGTCACGGGGCTGATCGAGCGCCGCGGCGGCAGCACCAACGTCGGGGATCTCGGCGGGCTGGCAACCGTCGCGCCGGGGCTGGCGATCCTGTTCTTCATCCCGGCGATGAACCTGGCCGGCATCCCGCCGTTCTCCGGCTTCCTCGGCAAGGTGGGGCTGCTGCAGGCCGGTGTCGACGATGGCGGCGTGGTGGCCTGGGTCCTTGTCGCCGGCGGCACGCTGACCAGCCTCCTGACGCTGTGGGCGGTGTCGAAGATCTGGACCAAGGCGTTCTGGCAGGCGCCGACGCCGTCCGTGCTGGCCCGCGGCGGCGGCGGCCGCAGCCGCAAGGGCGGCACCGCGATGCTGGAGAGCGGCGGGCGCAGCAACCGCGAGCCCGCGCTGTCAGCCGCGATGGTGGCGCCGACAGCAGCATTGGTAGCTATGGGCGTGGCCTTGACGATCTTCGCCGGACCGCTGTTCGGACTCAGCAGCCGGGCCGCGGCCGACCTGCGCGACCGGACGCCGTACATCAACGCCGTCATGGGGGCGACCACATGACCAAGCCGGCGCGCACCCCCGCCCGCGCGCTGACCGAGGCGGCCTGGCAACTGCCGCTGCTGCTGTGGCTCGTCGCGGTGTGGATGCTGCTTTGGGGCACCTTCTCCATCGCTAACGCCGTCAACGGGCTGATCCTCGCGATCCTGGTCACCCGGCTGTTCCCGTTGCCTCCGGTGCCGCATGTCGGCCGGCTGCATCCGTGGGGAGCGACGGTGCTGATGGGCCGATTCCTCTGGGACCTGATCCCGGCCACGCTGCAGGTTGCGGCGCATGCCCTGCGCCCGGGCCCGCCCGTGCGCAGCGCCGTGATCGCCGTGCAGATGCGCAGCCCCGACGATCTGCCCCTCACCCTGACAGCGGAGATGGTGTCCCTGACCCCCGGCAGCGCGATTGTCGAGATGGACCGCGAAGCCCGGGTGCTCTACGTGCATGTGCTGGGCCTGAGCGACCGGGCCGATGCCGATGCCGTCCGGGACGACATCCGGGCCCTCGAGGACCGGGTCCTGCGCGCCGTCGCCCGGAACCCCCCGCCGCGCCCGGCCCGCGCGGGCCACCCGCCCCTTGCTGCAGAGGAGATCTGACATGGTGATGGGGCTCTGCCTGTTTGCCCTCGGCGTTGCCGCGGCGCTCACGATCTATCGGATGGCCGCCGGCCCGACGATGCTCGATCGCGTCATCGCCATGGACGTCCTGGTCGCCATCGTGGTGTGCGGGCTCGGGGTCGAGGCGGCCTTCAACCGCCATGCGACGACCCTGCCGATCCTGGTGGTGCTGTCGCTCGTCGGCTTCGTCGGATCAGTGAGCGTGGCCCGATTCGCCGCCCGGGACCGCACATGAGCGCGGGCGGGATCGCCGACGCCGTGGGCGCGGCTGCGCTGCTCGGCGGGGCCCTGCTGTCGCTGCTGGCCAGCATCGGGCTGCTGCGCTTCCCCGACGTGCTCTCCCGGATGCACGCCGCCACCAAGCCGCAGGTCCTCGGCCTGCTGCTGGTGCTGCTCGGGGTCGGGCTGCGGCTGCGGTCCTCGATCGACGTGGGGACGCTGCTGGTGGTGGCGGTCTTCCAGATGCTCACCACGCCCGTCGCGGCCCACATGGTCGGTCGGGCGGCGTACCGCACGGGCAATGTCAGCGGGGACGCCCTCGCCTTCGACGAGCTCACCGACGGCCTCGCCGGGGACGGCCCGGGTGACCCATCCGCGCGCATGCGGTAGAACCGAGTCATGACTGCATCGACGCAGGACGGCACGGCCCCCGACGAGGCGCGCATCGACGCCCTGACGCTTTCGTTGCTCACCCGGTACGACACGATCACCTTCGTGGGCGCCAGCGCCGACCCGCGCAAGGAGGCCCACACCGTGCCGGCCCTCATGCAGAGCCTCGGGTGGCGCATCATCCCGGTGAATCCAACCGCGCAGGAGATCCTCGGCGAGCGCGTGTACCGCACCCTGGCCGACGTCCCGGGCGACCTTGGCCTGGTCGATGTGTTCCGGCCGGGGCCGCAGACGCCGCCGGTCGCGCAGGCGGCGGTCGACGCCGGGGCCCAGGCGATCTGGCTCCAGCTGGGTATCGTGTCGGCCCAGGCCCGCGAGATCGCCACCGGCGCGGGCCTGGACTACATCGAGGACCGGTGCCTCGCCATCGAGATCCGGCGGCACGGCCTCACCGGCCCGCGCTGACTCGGCTCCTCGCTCTCCAGACAGGATCAACTGTGCACGTCAGTATCCAGAACACCGTGCTGCCCGGTATCGGAGTGCGCCAGGAGATCCAGCTCGCGCAGGGCAACCGGCTCAGCGTCGTGACCCGGCGCAACGGCCTGCGCGACCTCGTGCTCTACGACACCGAGGATCCCGACAGCGCCGCGGCCACGGTCGAGCTGACGAACGAGGAGGCGGACACCGTCGCCGAGCTGCTGGGCGCCCCGCAGCTGACCTTCCGCCTCCAGGTGCTCCAGCAGCAGGCGGCCGGGCTCGTGGTCGAGCAGCTGCCCGTGCCGGATGACTCCCCCTACGCCGGGCGGGTGCTGGGCGACACCCAGATCCGCAGCCGCACCGGCGCATCCGTGGTCGCGATCCTGCGGCACAGCGGCGTCGTGCCCTCCCCGGCGCCGGACTTCAAGCTGCACGGCGGCGACCTCGTCGTGGTGGTCGGCATGCGAGAGGCCGTGGACACCGTCGCGGGCATTCTCGACGGGTCGGGCTGAGTTCACGGGTGGACCCGCTCCTGCTTGCCTCCGCCCCCGGCGGCGGCCATATCGGCGTGCTCCTGGCCGAGCTGGGCGCGATCCTGTTCGGGCTGGCCACCCTCGCCCGCATCGCCCGGCGCCTGAAGATCCCCGTCATCCCGCTGTACCTGCTGGCCGGGCTCGCCTTCGGCCAGGGCGGCATCGTCGACCTCTCGGCCAGCCAGGAGTTCGTCGAGGTCGCCGCCGAGCTCGGCGTGGTGCTCCTGCTGCTGATGCTGGGGCTGGAGTACTCCGCATCGGAGCTGCGGGACAGCCTGCGCAGCCAGGCGCCGATCGGATTGCTGGACGCCGTGGTCAACGCCACGCCCGGTGTCCTCGTGGCGCTGATCGCCGGCTGGGGGCCGGTCGCGGCCGTGGCGCTCGGCGGCATCACCTGGGTGTCGTCCTCCGGCGTGATCGCCAAGCTCCTGGGCGACCTCGGGCGCCTCGGCAACCGCGAGACCCCGGCCATCCTCGGCATCCTGGTCATCGAGGATCTCGCGATGGCCCTGTATCTGCCGTTCCTCACCGCGCTGCTGGCCCACGAGGGCGCCAGCGGCGTGGCGATCGCGATGGCCGTCTCCATCGTCACGATCACCACCGTGCTCGTGCTGGCCACTCGGTTCGGCCGCCAGATCACGTCGCTCATCTCCCCCGACGATCCGGAGAGCCTGCTGCTGGGGGTGCTCGGGCTGACGCTGGTGGTCGCCGGGGTCGCGCAGGAGCTCAAGGTGTCCTCGGCGGTCGGCGCCTTCCTCGTTGGGATCGCGCTGTCCGGCGCGGTCGCGGAGTCGGCCGTTCAGGTGCTCGCCCCGCTGCGGGACCTGTTCGCTGCGTCCTTCTTCGTCTTCTTCGGGCTGTCGACCAACCCGGGCACGCTGGTCGGGGTGCTGCCGCGGGCGATTCTCCTGGCCGTCCTGACCAGCGCCACGAAGGTCCTGACCGGCTACGTGGCCGGTCGACGGGCCGGAGTCGGGCGCCGGGGGCGCTGGCGCGCGGCCGTCGCGGTCATCCCGCGCGGGGAGTTCTCCGTGATCGTCGCGGCGCTGGCTGTCGCCGGCGGCGCCGAGGCATCCCTCGGGCCACTCACAGCCTGCTATGTGCTGCTC
>JAOPVO010000133.1 GCA_025966155.1 Pseudonocardiales bacterium | reverse complement strand
CGCTCGTGCTGGCGCGCCGGCGCGCGTGATCCGGGTTCTGCGCCTCGTCGCCGCTGCTGCGCTCGCCTTCGGGGCGGCCGCGGCGGTCGGCCTGGCGACCCCGGCATCGGCCGGGCCGGCGCACGTGGGCGTCGTCGTCAACGGCTCGATTTACTGCGTGGCCTGGACCGGCGGCACCGGTTACGACGTGCTGTTCAGCACAGGGGCGAGCGTCACCATCGCCCAGGATCCGGCCCATGTAGGCATGGTCGCCCGGATCGGCGGCACACCGTCGGCCGGCACCGCCATTGACGCCGAGCACTACTGGTCCTACTGGCGCAACTCCGGTGGCGGCTGGGTATATAGCGGCGCCGGTGGCGGCAGTACCCACCCGGCCGCCGGCACGGTCGAGGGGTGGTCCTACGTCGACGGGTCGCCGAACGCCGCGCCCCCGCGGTCCGTCGGCTACGACCAGATCTGCGGAGCGCAGGACCCGCAGCCGGCGCCGCCGCCGCAGCCGGCGACGGAGACGGCACCGGCCCCTGAGCCGGCGCCGCCGACGCAGGCCGATCCCGTCCCCGCGGTGCCGCCGGCCAATCCGGTTCCGGCGCCCGGCGGGTCCACGCGCTCCGCCGCTCCCGGGGAGTCGTCGGCCTCGGACGGGCCGGTCGGGACAACTGAGCCCGTGCCGGGCGATCCGGGCTCGAGCAGCCCGCCCGGGCCCACGACCCAGGGGGCCGGAACGCCCTCGGGTACGTCGGTGACCCCGATCGGGACGTCGAGCCAATCCGTGCAGACAATCGCCATGTCGCGCGCCTCCGACGACGGGTCCGGGGGGACCGCCGCCGCGACCGGCGCCGGGGCGGCCATCGTGCTGCTGCTGGGCGCCGGGGCGTTCTGGCAGTCGCGCCGCCGATCCTCCGCCGCGGAGTGAACCGGCCGCTAGTGTCGGCGCCGTGAAGCCCAGGCTGGTGCACCCGGTCGCCTGGTGGCTCTGGGCAATCGGCATGGCCGCCGCCGCAATGCGCACGCGGAACCTGGTGCTGCTGGCGCTCATCGTAGCCGTAGTATGCTATGTAACGCTGGCTCGGCGGATCGACGCACCCTGGGCGCGGGCGTTCACGCTGATGTGGCGCCTTGCCTTGCTGACCGTGCTGTTCACCGTTGTGCTTCAGATCGTGTTGGGCATCCGCTATCCCGGGACGGTGCTGCTGCGCCTGCCCGGGACGACCCTGCCTGACTGGTCCGGGGGGATCGCCCTCGGGGGCGACGTCACCGCCGAGGCGCTGCTGGCCGCCCTGACGAACGGGCTGCGGCTGGCCGCGATCATCGTGTGCTTCGGGTCCGCCAACGCCCTCGCCCATCCCACGCGGCTGCTGCGCGTCGTCCCGGCCGCGCTGTACGAGTTAGGCGTGGCCGCGGTCGTCGCCATCACCTTCGTGCCGCAGTTGGCCGAGTCGACGGTCCGCATCCGACAGGCCCAGCGGCTGCGAGGGCGCCCGATCACCGGCCTGCGGGGGCTGCGCGGCCTGCTGGTCCCGGTGCTGGAGGAGTCCCTGGAGCGGGCCATCGCGCTGGCCGCGTCGATGGACTCGCGCGGCTACGGCCGGCGAGGCGACGTCGGCCGGGCCTTCCGCGCGCTGACCGGCGCGGCCGTCCTGGTCGGCCTTATCGGCGCGTGCTTCGGCACGTACACGGTCATCGACTCGGCGGCGGATCGCACGGTGGGGGTCGTGGCGCTAGCGGGCGGAACTGCCGTGGCGGCCGCCGGGGCGCTGATCGCCGGCCGACGCACCCAGCGCACCTCGCTGCGCAAGGACCCTTGGGGGTGGCCGGAGTGGCTCACCGCCGGCAGCGGGATCGCCGTTGCCGTCGCATACCGGATCGCGGTGCCCAACGACGTGAACGCCGGGTACGAACTCGAATGGCCGCACGCCCCCGTGTCGGCTGTGCTGCTGACTGTCGTCGGCGTGCTGGCCGGGGTGCTCACCCCTCGGCCGCCGCTTCCCGGCGCCCGGGCGACCCGCTCGCCGGAACGCCAGCTGGCCGGCACCGGATGATCCAGCTCCAGGATGTCGCCGTCACCTACGCCGGCTCGGAGGCGCCGGCTCTTTCCGGCGTGACCCTCAGCGTCCCCGAGGGGGAGCTCTGCCTCGTCATCGGCGGCACGGGCAGCGGCAAGTCGACCCTCCTGGGCACCATGAACGGGCTGGTGCCGTACTTCACCGGCGGCCGGCTGTCGGGGCGGGTCACGGTCGCCGGCCGGGACACCGCCCACCACCCGCCGCGCGAGCTGGCCGATGTCGTGGGCGCCGTGGGCCAGGACGCCCGCGCGACCTTCGTCACCGACACCGTCATCGACGAGCTGGCCTACACGATGGAATCGCTGGCGCTCCCGCGGGCGGTCATGCGGCGGAGGGTCGAGGACACCATGGACCTGCTCGGCCTGGCCGACCTGCGCGACCGGGACCTGCGCACGCTGTCCGGCGGGGAGGCGCAGCGGGTGGCGATCGGCGCGGTCCTCGCCGCCCAGCCCAGGATCCTCGTCCTCGACGAGCCGACATCGGCCCTCGACCCCGGCGCCGCCGAGGAGGTCCTGGCCATCCTCCAGCGACTGGTGCATGACATCGGGCTGACCGTGGTGATTGCCGAGCACCGCCTCGAGCGGGTCGTGCAGTACGCGGACTCGGTGATTGTCCTGGCCGGGCCCGGCGGCCCGGTCCGCCACTGCAGCCCGGGCGAGGCGATGGCCGAGTCGGACATCTTCCCGCCGGTGGTGGCCCTGGGCCGGCTGGCCGGCTGGGCGCCGCTTCCCCTGTCGATCCGCGATGCCCGTCGTGCGGCGCCGGCGCTGCGGGCCCGGCTGCAGGACGCCCCTGCCGTGCCGCCGACCGCGCCGCCAAACCGCGACGGGCCGCCCGTCGCGCAGGTGCGCGGTCTCGAGGTGCGGTACGCCGGTGTGACTGCCCTACAGGGCCTCGATCTGGACGTGCGTGCCGGGCAGATCACGGCCGTGATGGGTCGCAACGGCGCCGGCAAGTCGACCCTGCTCGGCGCGCTGTGCGGGCTGGTCAAGCCCAATCGCGGCACGGTCCGCATCGCCGGCGCGGACGGGCCGGAGCGCACGGACGGCCTCTTCGTCGACCCGCGCGCGCTGGTGGGCTCGGCGCTGCTGCATCACGTCGGCCTGGTGCCGCAGCAGCCGTCGGACCTGCTCTACGGCGAGACCGCAGCGCAGGAGTGCGCTCAGTCCGATCGCGAATCCGGCAGCCCGGCCGGGCTGACCGCGCAGCTGTTCCAGAGCATCGCGCCAGGAGCGGAGCTGGAGCGCCACCCCCGGGACCTGTCCGAGGGCCAGCGACTGGCCCTCGCCCTGGCCGTTGTCCTGAGCGGCCGGCCGCGGCTGGTGCTGCTCGACGAGCCGACCCGTGGCCTGGATTACCCGGCCAAGGCGCGGCTCGCGCGCACCCTCCGGGAGCTGGCCGCCGCCGGGCTCGCGATCGTGCTGGCGACCCACGACGTGGAGCTGGCGGCCGAGTGCAGCGACCGGACCGTCGTGCTGGCGCAGGGTCAGCTGATCGCCGATGGGCCCAGCCGCGACGTGGTCACGCACTCCCCGGTGTTCGCGCCGCAGGTGGCCAAGATCCTCGCCCCGCTGCCAATGCTCACCATCGCCGATGTGCGCTTGGCCCTCGGGGCACCACGGTGAGCACCGTTGCGCGGTCTGCGGGCGCCCGCACGGTCGCGGTGCCCCTGCGCCTGCGCGCCCGGATCGCAATCGTCGCCGTCACCATCGTCGGCATCGGCGCCTTCGTCTGGCCGCTGCTGATCGGGTTCGGGGCGCGGGGTGCACCGCACAGCACGGACGCGCCTTGGATCTTCCTCGTCCTGCTGCCCTTGCTGATGGTCGTCGTGGCGGCCGAGCTTGCGGACGGGGGCATGGACGCGAAGGCGGTGGCCCTCTTGGGGGTGCTCGCCGGCATGTCGGCCATTCTGCGCCCAGTGTCCGGCGGGGTGACTGGCGTGCAGCTGATGTTCTTCGTGCTGATCCCGGCCGGTCGGGTTCTTGGCCCGGGCTTTGGCTTCGTCCTGGGGAATTTGGCGATGTTCGCGTCCGCGGCGATCACCGGAGGCGGCGGCCCGTGGCTGCCGTTCCAGATGCTGGCCGCCGGCTGGATCGGGTTGGGGGCCGGGCTGCTTCCGCGGGCCCGCGGTCGGGCGGAGCTTGCAATGCTGGCTGTCTACGGGCTGCTGGCCGGCGTGGCATACGGCTTCGTGCTGAACCTGTGGTTCTGGCCGTTCGGAGCCTCGGGCACCGGCCTCACCGCGTCGGTGACATTCTCTCCGGACGCGTCGGTCGCCGAGAACCTGTCGCGATGGCTGCGCTTCAGCGTGACGACGAGCCTGAGCTTCGACATCCCGCGCGGCCTGGCGACGGCGGCCGCCATCCTGGCCCTCGGCCGGCCGATGCTGCTGGCTCTGCGCCGGGCGGCGCGCAAAGCCGCGTTCGACTCCCCGGCTGAGTTCGACCCTCCGCTGATCTAGTCCTCAGTCGCCCGCGTCATGCCCCCAGCACGGCGGCGACCGCGGCGGCGCTCAGCCCGGCCACCACCGCGGCGCAGGCCAATCGCATCGGCAGGCGCAGGACCATCGCGCCCATCAGCGCCCGCTGGGAGGTCAACCACAGCAGCGGGATGAGCACCATCGGCAGCGCCAGGGTCAGCACGACCTGGCTCCACATCAGCACG
>JAOPVO010000084.1 GCA_025966155.1 Pseudonocardiales bacterium | reverse complement strand
CGACGTCGTACACCGCGCAGCAGTTCAACACGAACCTGACCCAGCCCAACAACCTGGTCGGCGTCATCATCGGCGCGGCGGTGGTCTTCCTGTTCTCGGGCCTGGCCATCAACGCCGTCGGCCGCGCCGCCGGGCGGGTCGTGTTCGAGGTGCGCGAGCAGTTCCGCACCAAGCCCGGGATCATGGACTACACCGAGCGCCCCGACTACGGGCGCGTCGTGGACATCTGCACGAAGGACTCGCTCCGCGAGCTCATCACCCCTGGCCTGCTGGCCGTCCTGGCCCCGATCACCGTCGGCTTCGCCCTCGGCGTGGCCCCGCTGGCCGGGTTCCTCACGGGCGCTATCGGCGCCGGCGTCCTCATGGCGGTCTTCCTGTCGAACTCCGGCGGGGCATGGGACAACGCCAAGAAGATGGTCGAGGACGGCGCGTACGGCGGCAAGGGATCCAAGGCGCACGAGGCCACGGTCATCGGCGACACCGTCGGCGACCCGTTCAAGGACACCGCCGGCCCCGCGCTCAACCCGCTGATCAAGGTCATGAACCTGGTCGCGGTGCTGGTCGCCCCCGCGGTTGTCCAGCTCTCGATCGGCAACGACGCCTCGACCCCGCTGCGCATCCTGATCTCGGCCCTCGGCGCGGCGATCATCATCGGCGCCGTCGTGTTCTCCAAGAAGCAGAAGGTCTCGATGGGCGCGGAGACGTCCGTCCTGTAGTCGCTCTCAGTCCATCGAACGCGCCGATGATCTCGGCCAAAGCGGCGCCCCGGCGACACTTTGGCCGAGATCATCGGTTGCATGCGGCGATCTGAGCGACGCTCGGTCATGCTTCATCCCATGCAATTCTCGCTGTTCGGCGCGGAGTCGATCGCGCCGAGCCTGGACGACCTGGCCGGTGTGCTGTTCGCCGGCGGGCACTGGGTTCGTAGAGGTGACGCGCAGCAGCCCACAGGACGGCAGTCCGCCGCGAGCCGGCGGGCTGCGAACGCCGCCAGCCCGGCCCGCCTCTCGGTGATCGTCGACGATGCCTGGCGCCAGGCTGCGCTGGTGGCCGAGCTCGCGGCCCGGGGATTCGTGGGCGAGGCCGTCGAGGAGGACGGTCGGCTCGCCGCGCGCACCGGCTTCGAGCCGGCGCTGGCCGCGATGGCCGAGCGCTGGATCCGCGGGGCCTCGATCGCCCCGCCCGCCGACCTCACCCTGACGGCCGGTGGGCTCCGGCTCTGGGCGATCTGCGCCGGCCGCGAGGACGAGGCGGGGTACCTGCTGCCAACCGCCGCGCCGGACGATCCGGTGCATCGCGTGGGCGGCGCCCAGCTGGCGCGATTGGGCTTGGCCGGGGTCTCCCTGGGCGATCGCGGGGGCCCGGGATGGCGGATCACCGGGGCCAAGCGCCGGCATCGGCTGGCCGAGATCGTGGGCGCGCCGCCGCCCGGTTCCGGGTCGGACTGGCCCCGCGGCTAGCGCGCTCGTCTACGGTGGGTGACGGAAGAGGTAGCCTGCCCGCCAGTCGGGCGATGAGACACAGGCGGCCCATTCACCTATCTATGCAGTCGAGCAGGAGCACCAAGTGACCGAGCCCCACAACCGGGCTGTGCTGCGATGAGCAGCGCCAACGGCGCGCGCCTGCGCCGCCTGGTGATCGTCGAATCGCCCGCGAAGGCGAAGACGATCGGCGGCTACCTCGGTGCCGGCTATACAGTCGAGGCCTCGATCGGCCATATCCGCGACCTGCCCCGCAACGCCGCCGATGTGCCGGCCAAGTACAAGGGCCTGCCCTGGGCGCGACTGGGCGTCGACACCGAGAACGACTTCGAGCCGGTGTACGTGGTGAGCGCCGACCGCAAGGCGCAGGTCAGCAAGCTCAAGGCGCTGCTGAAGAACTCCGACGAGCTCTACCTGGCCACGGATGAGGACCGCGAGGGCGAGGCCATCGCCTGGCACCTGGTCCAGGAGCTGAACCCAAAGATCCCCGTGCGGCGCATGGTTTTCCACGAGATCACCCCGGCCGCGATCCAGGCCGCCGTCGACAACCCGCGCGAGGTCGACGCCAACCTCGTCGACGCCCAGGAGACCCGCCGCATCCTCGACCGCCTCTACGGCTACGAGGTCTCCCCGGTCCTCTGGAAGAAGGTCCTGCCGAAGCTCTCGGCCGGTCGCGTGCAGTCCGTCGCCACCCGCATCGTGGTCGAGCGCGAGCGCCAGCGCCTGGCGTTCCACACCGCCGACTACTGGGACGTCCAGGGCCGGTTCCAGATCGTCGGCTCCGACGGCACCCCGTTCTCCGCGTCGCTGGTCACCGTCGACGATGTGCGCCTGGCCAGCGGCCGCGACTTCGACCCCGCCACCGGCCGCACCACCAGCGATGTGCTGCACCTGGACGAGCCCGGCGCCCGCGGCCTCGCCGCGCGCCTCGCGGGCCGGGACTTCTCCGTCACCCGCGTGGAGGAGAAGCCGTACCGCCGCCGCCCGTACCCGCCGTTCATGACCTCGACGCTGCAGCAGGAGGCCGGCCGCAAGTTCCGCTGGTCCTCCCAGCAGACGATGCGCGTGGCCCAGCGGCTGTACGAGAACGGCCACATCACCTATATGCGGACGGACTCGACGAACCTGTCGACGACCGCGCTGACCGCTGCGCGCCAGCAGGCCCGTGCGCTGTACGGCGACGCGTATGTGCCGGCCGAGCCGCGGATGTACTCCCGGAAGGTCAAGAACGCGCAGGAGGCTCACGAGGCCATCCGCCCGTCCGGCGATGTCTTCCGGACCCCCGGCGAGCTGGCCCGCGAGATCGGCGGCGACGAGTTCCGCCTGTACGAGCTGATCTGGCAGCGCACGCTGGCCTCGCAGATGGCCGACGCGGTGGGCAACACCGTGTCGGTGCGCATCGCCGGCACCTCGGTGTCGGGGGAGAAAGCCGAGTTCGCCACCAGCGGGCGCACAATCACGTTCCCGGGCTTCCTGCGCGCCTACGTCGAGGACGTCGACCACGACGAGACCGGCAAGGACGGGGAGAAGGACGACGCGGAGAAGCGGCTGCCCCCGCTCGAGCGCGGCCAGGCCCTGACCGTCCGCGAGCTCGAGGCCAACGGCCACAGCACCTCCCCGCCCTCGCGCTACACCGAGGCGTCACTGGTCAAGGCGATGGAGGAGCTCGGCATCGGGCGGCCGTCCACCTACGCCTCGATCATGGAGACCATCCAGAACCGCGGCTACGTCTGGAAGAAGGGAACGGCGCTCGTCCCCACCTGGGTGGCGTTCGCCGTCATCGGGCTGCTCGAGTCGTACTTCGGCCGGCTGGTGGACTACAACTTCACCGCCTCGGTCGAGAACGACCTGGACTCCATCGCCAACGGCGAGGCGTCCCGGATCGAGTGGCTCCGGAACTTCTACTTCGGCGACGGCTCGACGCCGGCCGCCGGCGCCGACGGCAAGCCCCTGCCGACGCCGATGGGCGCAGGCTCCGAGCGCATCTCGGCGCAGGGCGGGCTGAAGAACCTGGTGGCCGAGCGGCTGGAAGAGATCGACGCCCGGGGCGTCAACTCCATCCCGCTGTTCGACGACATCATCGTGCGCGTCGGGCGCTACGGGCCGTACCTGCAGAAGGGCGATCCGGATTCCGGCGAGCGCGCCTCGGTGCCGGAGGACCTGGCCCCGGACGAGCTCACCCGCGAGAAGGTGGCCGAGCTGCTCGCCGCGCCCTCCGGCGACCGCGAGTTGGGGGTCGACCCCGACACCGGCCGCGAGGTGACCGCGAAGGCGGGGCGCTACGGGCCGTACGTCTCCGATGGCGAGCGCACCGCGTCGCTGTTCAAGACGATGTCCCTGGACACCCTGCAGCTCGAGGACGCCCTGCGCCTGCTTACCCTGCCGCGGGTGCTGGGCACCGACGCCGAGGGCAACGAGATCAGCGCGCTGAACGGCCGCTACGGCCCGTACGTCAGCCGCCTGGTCGAGGGCAAGACGGACTCCCGCTCGCTGGAGAACGAGGAGCAGCTGTTCACCGTCACCGTCGAGTCGGCGCTGGCGCTGTTCGCCCAGCCGAAGCTGCGCGGGCGCCAGGGACCGACGGCCCCGCCGCTCAAGGAGCTGGGCATCGACCCGGTGTCGGGCAAGGCCATGGTGGTCAAGGACGGCCGCTTCGGCCCGTACGTCACCGACGGCGAGGCCAATGCGTCGCTGCGCAAGGGCGACTCGATCGAGGAGCTCACCGACGAGCGCGCCTCGGAGCTCCTGGCCGACCGGCGGGCCCGCGGGCCGGTGAAGAAGGCGACCAAGAAGGCGCCGGCCAAGAAGGCCCCCGCCAAGAAGACCGCGGCGAAGACGGCCGTGAAGAAGGTGGCAGCGGCCAAGGCGCCGGCTAAGAAGGTCGCGGCCAAGAAGACCCCGGCCAAAGCCTCGAGCTGATTCGGGAACAATCCGGGCGTTGTTGGGCCTGAACGGTAGGAAGTAGGCGCACCCGCCGCAGAATCTGTGTGCGGGTGCCGCATGACCCTCCCGCACAGCGCTGTGCGCATCCGGGGACCACGGTCCCTCACGCCGCTCAGCTGGGAGTTCCGCCATGTCCGTGTCCACCGCCGAGATCGCCGCGCCCACCCGTCCGCCGTCCGCCCCGCGCGTCGCCGGCAATCGCTGGCTGATCCTCGTGTTCGTCTCCATCGCCCAGCTCATGGTGGTGCTCGACTCCACGGTCGTGAACATCGCGCTGCCCTCGGCCCAGGCCGACCTCGGCTTCGCCGACGGGAACCGCCAGTGGGTCATCACCTCCTACGCCCTCGCCTTCGGCAGCCTGCTGCTGCTCGGGGGGAAGATCGGCGATCTGATCGGGCGCAAGCGCGCGTTCCTGGGCGGGCTTCTGGGCTTCGCGCTCGCCTCCGCGCTCGGTGGCGCCGCGCCCTCGTTCGAGGTCCTCGTGGCCTCGCGGGTGCTGCAGGGCGTCTTCGGCGCGATCCTTGCCCCGGCCGCACTCTCGACGATCGTCACTACCTTCACCAATCCCAAGGACCGGGGCAAGGCGTTCGGGATCTTCGGCTCGGTTGCCGTCGGCGGCGGCGCCGTCGGCCTCATCCTCGGCGGCGTGCTGACCGAGTACCTGTCGTGGCGCTGGGCGATGTACGTCAACGTCGTGTTCGCGGCTGCGGCCTTCGTCGGCGCCTACCTGTACATGGTCAACGAGCGCCCGCCGGCGCGTCATCGCATCGATGTGCTCGGTGCGGTGCTCGCCTCGGCCGGGCTGTTCGGGCTCGTCTACGGCTTCTCCCACGCCGAGTCGGCCGGCTGGCTCGACGCGGCGACCTTCGCCTGGCTCATCGGGGGCGCGGCGCTGATGGGCGCGTTCTTCGTGGCCCAGTCCCGCGTCGCAACGCCCCTGCTGCCGCTGCGGGTCATCACCGACCGGGCCCGCGGCGTCGCCTACCTGGCCATCGGCATCGCCGGCGTGGCCATGTTCGGCGTCTCGCTGTTCCTGACGTACTACCTGCAGCTGATCAAGGGCTACAGCCCGGTGATGTCCGGCATCGCGTTCCTGCCGATGATCGCCTGCATCATCATCAGCTCCAACACCTCGAACATCGTGACGCTGCCGCGGTTCGGCCCGCGGATCGTCATCACGACCGGGATGGTGCTGGGCGGGCTGGCGCTGGGCTACCTCGCGCAGATCGAGGTCGGGTCCAGCTACGTCGGGTCGGTGCTGCCGGCGCTGATGGTGCTGGGCTTCGCGATGGGCATGGTCATGGCGCCGTCCATGAACACCGCGACGGCGGGCGTCACCCCGCAGGACGCCGGCGTCGCCTCGGCGCTGGCCAGCACGATGCAGCAAGTCGGCGGCTCGGTGGGCACGGCGGTTCTGAGCACGCTGTCGGCGTCGGCGGCGGCCGGGTACCTGGCCGACCACGCCTCACGCCCCGGCGCGGCCGACATGGCGGCCACGCACGGCTACGTGGTGGCGTTCGCCGTCGGGTCGGGCCTGTTCGCCGTCGGCGCCGTGGTCAGCGCGATGCTGTTCCCGTCCAAGGCCGGCATCGCCGCGCTGCGGGCCGCAGCTGCCCGCACGTAGGCTGTGCGCGTGGACGGAGCTGCCAGCGAGCACGTCCGCGCGGACGCCGATGGGGGCGTCCTGTCGTCCACCCAGGCCATCAAGGGCGCGCTGCGCTCGACGCCGTTCCGCCGCCTCTGGTACGCCACGGCGCTGTCCAGCCTCGGCGACTGGCTCGGCCTGCTGGCCACGACGGCGCTGGCGGCGTCGCTGGCCACCGGGTACGACGCGCAGAACTACGCGCTCGGGGGAGTGCTGGTCGTCCGGCTGCTGCCCAGCGTCGTGCTCGGACCGCTGGCCGGGGTGTGGGCCGACCGCTTCGACCGCCGGCTCACGATGGTGGCGTCGGACGTCCTGCGGTTCCTGCTGTTCCTGTCGATCCCGATCGTGCGGGATCTCACCGCGCTATTCATAGCCAGCTTCCTTATCGAGTGCGTCAGCCTGTTCTTCAACCCGGCTAAGGACGCATCGGTGCCGAATCTGGTGCGGCGCAACCAGATTGAGGCCGCCAATCAGCTCGGCCTGATCACCACCTACGGCCTCACCCCGGTCCTGGCCGCCGCCCTGTTCTCCGGGCTGGCGCTGCTCTCGGAGCGGCTCGCCGACAGCGTCACCTTCTTCGGCACCAATGAGGTGGCGCTGGCGCTGTACTTCAACGCCGGCACCTTCCTGGTGTCGGCGATGATCGTGTGGCGGATCAAGCAGATCAGCGGCCACCGGGACGGCGCCGGCGAGCAGCCGCCCAGCCTCTGGAGCCTGCTGCGTGAGGGCGTCGCGTTCCTGCGCTCGTCCCTGCTGCTGCGCGGTCTCATCGTCGGCATCCTCGGCGCCTTCGCGGCGGGCGGCGCGGTGATCGGGGCCGGGCGAACCTACGTCAGCAGCCTGGGCGGCGGCGACGCCGCGTACGGGGTGCTGTTCGGCGCCGTGTTCGTCGGCCTCGGCCTCGGCATAGCGCTCGGGCCGCGGGTGGCGCGGGAGCTGAGCCGGCGGCGGCTCTTCGGCCTGTCGATCATGCTCGCCGGGGGCGCGCTCGTGCTGACGGCCGTCATGCCGCACGTGGTGCTGGCCGTGGCGTTCGTGGTGTGCGTCGGGTTCGGAGCCGGGGTCGCCTACCTGTCGGGCATGACGCTGCTGTCCGCCGAGGTCGACGATGCGCTGCGCGGGCGCGTCTTCGCCTTCATCCAGTCGCTCGTGCGCGTCGTCCTGATCCTCAGCCTCGCCGCGGTGCCGTTCATCGTCGGCGCGCTCGGGCAGCTGCACGTCGACACCGGCGGGCTGGATGTCGTGATCGACGGCACGCGGATCGTGCTCGTGGCAGCCGGGGTGCTGGCCCTGATCGCGGGCGTCATCGCTTACCGCAATATGGATGTCGAGGACGGGGCGGCCGTGCTGCCCGACGTCGTCGCCTCCCTGCGAAGGGACTCCACGGCGCAGCGCAAGCTGCACACCGGCGGGCTGTTCATCGCGTTCGAGGGCGGCGAGGGCGCGGGCAAGTCGATGCAGATCCAGCGGCTCGCCCAGGCGCTACGGGACCGGGACCAGTCCGTCACCGTCACCTACGAGCCCGGGGCCACCCCGGCGGGCAAGAAGATCCGCGGCATCCTGCTCGAGGCGGCGGAATCGGTCGCCCCGCGGGCCGAGGCGCTGCTGTTCGCCGCCGATCGCGCCCACCACGTGGAGACGGTGATCCGGCCTGCGCTGGACGCCGGCGGCATCGTGCTCACCGACCGCTACGTCGACTCCTCGCTGGCCTACCAGGGAGCGGGACGCGCGCTCGCGGTCGAGGACGTCCGGCGGATGTCGCGCTGGGCGACCGGCGGGCTGGTGCCGGACCTCACGATCCTGCTCGACATCGACCCCGCGATCGGGCTGGCCCGCGCTAAGGGCCGCAGCGCCCACGACCTGCTCGAGCGGGAGTCCCTGGACTTCCACGAGCGGGTCCGGCAGGCGTTCCGGGCGCTGGCCGAGGCCCAGCCGCGCCGCTACCTGGTGCTTGATGCGACGCTTCGGCCCGATGATCTGGCGGCGGTGATCAGCGCTACGGTGATCGGCCTGCTGGCCGGGCGCTCGCACCGCGCGGTGCTGCGGACCGCCGCGCACACCCCACTGGCCGCCTCGGGCACCACGGGAGCCTCCTGATGACCCCAGCCACCGACACCGGCCTGGCCCCGGTGTGGGGCGCGATGATCGGCCAGCGCGGCGCCGTCGAGGTGCTGGCCCGCGCGGCGCAGGTGGCCGCCGAGACGGTGTCCGGCGTCAGCGGCCTCGATCTGGGCCTGGCCCCGCAGTCGGCGCCGTCGGCAGCGGCCATGACGCACGCCTGGCTGTTCGTGGGCCCCGCCGGATCGGGCCGGTCGGTGGCCGCGCGTGCCTTCGCCGCGGCGCTGGAGTGCGAGCGGCCGGTCACCGAGGGCCCGCCCGGCTGCGGGATCTGCAGCGGCTGCCGGACGTCCCTCGGCGGCACGCACGCCGATGTGCGCCGGGTGGTGCCCGACGGCCTGTCGATCTCGACGAAGGAGATGCGGGCGATCGTCGGGCTGTCGGCCCGGATGCCGTCGGGCGGGCGGTGGCAGGTCGTGCTCATCGAGGATGCCGACCGCCTCACCGAGGGCGCATCCAATGTGCTGCTGAAGTCCATCGAGGAGCCGCCGCCGCGCACCGTCTTCCTGCTCTGCGCGCCCTCGACCCACCCCGACGACGTCATGGTGACGATCCGCTCCCGCTGCCGGCTGGTGTCCCTGGGGACCCCGGCCTCGGCGGCGGTGGCCGCGGTGCTGGAGGCGGGCGGCGTCGATCCGGCCGACGCGCGCTGGGCCGCCGCGGCCGCTCAGGGCCACGTCGGGCGGGCCCGCCGCTTGGTGCGCGACCCCGAGGCGCGGGCCCGCCGGGCGGCCGTGCTGGCCATCCCGCAGTCGTTGACGTCGCTGGGGGCCTGCCTGGCCGCGGCCGATCAGCTGGTGTCAGCCGCCGAGGCCGAGGCCAAGGCGCTGGCCGCGGAGCTGAACGAGGACGAGACGGACGCGCTCAAGATCGCCCTGGGCGCGGGCGGCACCGGCCGCGGCGCCGCGGCTGCGGGGCGGGGCAGCGCGGGCCAGATCAAGGACCTCGAGCGGCGGCAGAAATCGCGCTCGACCCGCGTCCAGCGCGATGCCCTCGACCGGGCCCTGGTCGACCTCGCCGGCTTCTACCGCGATGTCCTGCTCGTGCATTCCCGCGCCGAGCGCGTCCAGGCCGCGCATCCCGATATGGACGACGAGGTGCGCGCTGTCGCGCTGGCGATACCGGCGTCCGGCGCGCTCCAGCGGCTCGAGTCGATCCTGGCCTGCCGCACGGCGCTGGAGCAGAATGTGAAGCCCCGCATCGCGATCGAGGCGCTGACCGCGTCGCTGCGCCTGCCCACGAGGCCCGGCGGTGGCTAAGCTGTTCGGATGGGTTGGATCTGCGCCATCGTTTTCCAGCGCAACGGCCGGCTGTACTACGCCGATCCCGGTGAGATGCGCCCCTCGGTCGGCGACCGCGTGCTCTACCCGACCGCCGATGGCCCCGAGGTCGCCGAGGTCGTGTGGTCCCCGCAGTACACGACCGAGGAGATAGACGGCCTCCCGCTGCTGGAGGGCGTGGCGCAGGACGCCGAGGTGGCCCGCTCGGAGCTGTCGCGGCGCAAGCGCGCCCACGCCCGGGTGGCCGCGCGCAAGCTCATCCGCGAGCACGACCTGCCGATGAAGGTCTCGGGCATCGACCACGTCGTCGAGGACAACCGCACCACCATCTACTTCACCGCCCCTGAGCGGATCGACTTCCGTGCCCTCGTGCGCGATCTCGGCGCGACGCTCAAGTGCCGCGTGGAGCTCCGCCAGCTCTCGCCGCGCGACGAGGCCCGCCTGACCGGCGGGGTTGGATCATGTGGTCGGGAGCTGTGCTGCTCGACCTTCCTGGTCGACTTCGAGCCCGTCTCGGTCCGGATGGCGAAGTCCCAGAACCTTCCGCTGAACCCGATGCGCATCTCCGGGGCGTGCGGCAAGCTGATGTGCTGCCTGAAGTACGAGCACCCGATGTATCAGGACTTCGCCCGCGAGGCCCCGGCTTTGGGCGAGGACGTCGACACCCCCGACGGGCCCGGCACCGTGGTCGGGCACAACGTGCCGGGCGAGAAGGTCGTCGTGCGGATGGCCGCGGATGGCCGCCGGACCTCATGCGCGCTGGCTTCGGTGTGCAGCTCGCGCATCGCCTTCGACGGCAGCGAGGCGGCGACGCAGCCGGTCGGCGGCGAGCCCGCGTCGGCCCCGGCGTCCGTGGAATTCTCCGCACGCGACTCCCGATCGTCGGGCGAGGACTCGCGTCGCCGACGGATCCGGCGCGACGGCAACTAGCTGAACGCGTTGCGCAGGTTCGTGGCCGGCCTGCCTAAGGCCGAGCTGCATGTGCACCTCAAGGGCACGGTCGAGCCTGCGGACATGTTCGCCTTCGCCGCGCGCAACGACGTACGGCTGCCGTGGGCGTCACAGCGTGCTCTGGTTGCGGCGTACGACTACACGGGCCTGGATGCTTTCCTGACCTTGTACTGGCAGGGCTGTCAAGCGCTGTGCACCCGAGCGGACTTCTACGATCTCACCTTGGCGTACCTGCGCAGAGCGGCCCAGAACGGGATCGTTCGCGCCGAGATGTTCTTCTCCCCGCAGAATTTCCTGCCCCGGGGAATCGCCTTGGCCGACCAGCTCGGCGGGATCGGCGAGGCGATCAAGGACGCCGACGCCGAATGGGGCATACGAGGCGAGGTCATCATCGTCGCGCAGCGTCACCGTTCCGAGTCCGAGGCGTTGGACTTGCTGTCGCTGCTGCGGCCCCATCGCGACCGGTTGCTCGGAGTCGGCCTCGGCGGTCCCGAGATCGGGAATCCCCCCGGGAAGTTCGCCCGCTTCTTCTCTGCCGCTCGCCAGCAGGGGTACCGGCTGACCGCGCATGCCGGCGAGGAGGGCCCGGCCAGTTACGTCCGGGAGGCCCTCGACGTGTGCCGCGTAGAGCGGATCGACCACGGCTACACCGCGACAGCTGAACCGGACCTGGTGCGCAGATTCGCCGACGACGGGATCGCGCTGACGATGTGCCCGCTGTCGAATCTGCGGCTCCGCATCGTGGACGACCTGGCGGCCTATCCGCTGCCGATGTTGCTGGACGCCGGAGTCTTGGTCACGCTGAACTCCGACGACCCGCCCTATTTCGGCGGGTACCTCAACGCCAACTACGAAGCGGTCGGCCGGAGCCTCGCATTGACGCGGGAGGCGCTCGCTCAGATCGCCCGCAACGGCTTCACCGGGTCGTTCGCCCCAGCCGGGGACATCGCGGCCGGGGTGGCCGCAGTCGACGCGTACCTCGAGGGCCCGCAGGATTCCTGAAAGACGGTGCCAAGTCGGCCTGGCTCCGGCTGCGATCGACCGCTGCCACTCGGCGAGCTAGTTGCCTTGCGGTCGGTCGCTCTCCGCAGCGCGCGGGTCGAGATCAGCCGCCCGTTGCTGCAGCTGCTCCGCCTTCTCGCCGTGGCGATCCGCATCGGCCAGATGCTGCTGGGCGTTCCGGTCCGCCTCGGCCACGCGCAGCTCCGCTTCGGCGCGCTCCCGGCGCGCAGTCGCGGCTTGCTCCGCTGCGGCCGCCCGCTCGGTCTCAGCTTGCGCCGCGTGCTGCCGCGACTCCAGCAGATGGTCGCGCGCCTGAGCCTGATTCCGCTCGGCCGCCTCCTGCTTTCGGGCGGCAGCGCGCCGACGCATCTGCGGAACCAGCACCGCGGCGAGTAGGAGCAAAGCGATGACCACTACTGCGAGAACGACCATCCACGTCTTCATAGCCGCTGGGTGTACCCACTTTTAAACCGCTCGAGCGTGTGCCGGCGCGCAGCAGGCCTCGGGCGAATTGGGGCCGGGAGGCTTGATCGTGACATCGATGGGGAATCGCTCTATTTATGATCATTCTTGGGCTCGTGTGCTTGATTCTCGGCTTCATCCTCGGCATACCGCTGCTATGGACGGTGGGCATCGTGTTGGTGGTGGTGGGCTTGATCCTGGCTCTGCTCGGGTCCACCGGCCGCTCGGTGGGCGGCCGGCGCCATTACTATTGAGTCTTCATTTAGCGGCGCACGACGCCGACCGGCCTCGCGTGCGGGTTCACCTCGAGCGGGCCGCTTCCTAATTCAGTGGCCCGACGTCCCGACTGTTGCGCGTCTTCATTCATCCCCGAACATGTCGCGTCTCATGAGGCGCGACCGGGCAGTCGCGTCCAGCCCCGACCGAACACGGTAAGCTGTCCCGGCTGCCTCAGGGCAGCGGAAGCCGCCTTAGCTCAGTTGGTAGAGCAACGCACTCGTAATGCGTAGGTCTGGAGTTCGAGTCTCCAAGGCGGCCCACAGTGAAGAACCGCTGGCTCGTAGCCCTCGACCTCGACGGCACCACTCTGGCCGAGGACGGATCCATCAGCGACGCCGTCGTGGACCAGATTCGCCGGCTGGACGCGGCCGGCCACCACGTCGTCCTGGCGACCGGCCGCTCCGCAGCCACCACGATCCCGGTGCTCGAGCGGCTTGAGATCGCGCCGCGGTACCTGATTTGCTCGAACGGCGCGATCACCCTGCACCGCGACGCCGACGCCCCGAGCGGCTACCGGCGGGAGTGGGTCGAGACCTTCGATCCCACGGATGCGCTTCGCCTGATCCGGTCGCATCTGGGTGCTGCGCATTTCGCCGTCGAGGATGAGCACGGCCATTTCCGCTACACCGAGGCCTTCCCGGACGCGACGATCGGGCTGGACAGCGAGTATGTGACCTTCGACGAGCTGCTCCACCAGCCTGCTGCCCGGGTTGTGGTGACCTCCCCGGACCACGAGACCGAGGACTTCCTGGCTGTTGTCCAGCGGATGGGCCTGCATCAGGTCAGCTACGCGATCGGGTGGAGCGCGTGGATGGACATCTCGGCCGAGGGCGTCAACAAGGCCACCGCGGCCGAGCGGGTACGGACCGAGCTCGGAGTCCCGCGTGCGCGGGTCATGGCCGTCGGCGATGGGCGAAACGACATCGAGATGCTGGCCTGGGCGGCGCAGAGCGGCCGCGGCGTGGTGATGGGCCAGGCGCCGGACGACGTCATCGCCGCGGGCAACGAACTCACCGGCGCCGTGCACGAGGATGGGCTGGCCCAGGCACTGGCCTGGCTGTAGCCCGCGATTGATCCGGATCGTCCCATGGTCGTGGGCTCGGCCATGGCCGGCTGCCCTCGGCTGCGCCAAGCTCAATCTGCGGATCCGCACGTCGAACGCCGGTCACCGCCTTCTACGAGCGGCTCGGCTACACCGAGGACGCCGTCGTAGCAACGGCAAGCCGCTGTCTTAATCCGTCTTGGCGTACGCGCGCAGCGTTGTCGCCATCGACGGGTCCCCGGTCACTGTCAGGGCCTGCACCGGCCGCCGCCCGTAGAGCCAGAGCAGGACGTCCGCGGCCGGGCCCTCGATCCGATCCGGCGCCGCACGCGCTTCGCGCCGGACGCTCAGCCGATCGCCGGCGGGTTCCAGGAGCCACGTCTGCCCGGTGTCGGCGGCGGCTACGTGCAGCGGTGCCAGTAGCGGGCGCTGCCCGGTCGCGATGGCCCCCAGTGAGACGTGCAGGAACTCGTCGATGCAGTCGCCGGCGACAACCGGGTCGATGCCGGTAGGCCGCCCGGCGGCGTGCTCGGCGTCGACGCGGTGGACGGCCGCCTCTTGCACCTGATGCCGGATGACGAAGGCCGCATCCTGCTGCGTGGCCCACGTCCAGACCGGGGTGTGCGGGTCGGCGGCGCCGAGCACCTCGACCAAATGCGCCGATGCGGCGCGCAGGGCCGGGACAAGGTCGGCCGCCGGCGGCCGACCCGGCCGAACTACGTGCGCTGGATCGGTCAGTCGCCGCTCGACGATCTGCGCCCAGAACGACTGCACGGCGGTGACGTGCCAGATCAGGTCGCCCAGATCCCAGCCGGGGCAGAACTCGATGGGCGCATCGAGGCGGTCATGCGCAGCGTCGGCGATGGCGCGGGAATCGACGGCGATGTGCGCGAGCGGGTCGAACGGCAGCGTCATGGCGGATCGCCCGCTCCTTGAAGGCCGAAGAGACTGGACTGCGTGCGAGCGCGCTCGGCGTACGCCTCGTTGAGCGCCTCGCGCAGCTTGGCGATCTGCGCGCCGCTGCCCGCCGGGGCGAACATGTCGTCGGCGAGCGCGTCGAGCAGGGCATCCTCAAGGCGGATGACGCGCGCAACGGCCGCTTTGTGGGCGGTGATCTGCCGACTGTCGGGTCGCACCGGGCAAGCATTGCGAGCGCGGGCGGGTGCGTCTATAGATTCCGGCCCGCAATGTTGATCTTCACCGCTGTCCGGAACGGATGGGAAATCTTCGTCGCATCTGGACCTCACGAAATCAGGAGCCGTGGCGTCTACATAATGGATAGGCGCCGATAGCCGGCGCCGCGGAGGGGAGGCGGGACGTGCGCACGCACCTGACGGTCGACTCCCCGATCGGCGCGCTCACCCTGGTCAACGCCGACGGCGTCCTGGCCGGGCTGTACATGCACGAGCAGCGCCATCGACCGGGTCCGGAGATGCTCGGGGATCGCGCCGACGCCGGCTTCGCGTCCGCGCTTGAGCAGCTCGAGGAGTACTTCGCTGGCGAACGAATGATCTTCGATCTGCCGCTGGCGCCGGTCGGCACGCCGTTCCAGCAGCGGGTATGGGATCAGCTCCGGCAGATTCCCTACGGCCAGACGTGGACGTATGCCGCCATCGCGGCGCGGATCGACGGCGGCCGGACCAATGCGGTGCGGGCCGTCGGCGCCGCCAACGGCCGGAACCCCATCAGCGTCATCGTCCCGTGCCATCGCGTTGTCGGCAGCGACGGATCGCTGACCGGCTATGCGGGCGGGGTCGAGCGCAAGGAGTTCCTTCTGTCGCTGGAGAACCCCGCCCGGGTATCGGCCGGGACGCTGTTCTGAGCGTGCGGCGGCCCCCGGCGGCCCAGGTGCCCTTCGAGGCTGTCGTTCAGCTGCACGGGCCGGCCATCCTGCGGGTCTGCCTGGCCCTGCTGCCCCGGCAGGACGCTGAGGACGCCTGGTCGGAGACTTTCCTGTCCGCGCTGGGCGCGTACCCCGACCTGCCGATCGATGCCAATGTGCAGGCCTGGCTGGTGACGATCGCGAAGCACAAGGCTATTGATCGCCATCGGACCGCCGCCCGGGCGCCTGAACTGGCGGCCGATCCGCCCGATTCAGCAGTGGCGCCGGCCGACCCGCTCGAGCATGCGGATCTACGTGCCGCCGTGCGTTCGCTGCCGGCCGCACAGCGGGAGGCCGTCGCGTTCCACTACCTGGCCGACCTGCCCTACGCCGATGTCGCTGCCATCACCGGGAGCACCGAGGCGGCCTCCCGCCGCGCGGCCGCCGATGGCATGCGCACGCTGCGCCGCCGATTCCCAGGAGGATCTGACTGATGGCCGCTACCGATGAGCAGGTTCTGAGCGCGCTGCGTTCGGATGACGCCGCTGAGCTCCTCGCCTTGCGGCTGCGCCTGGCCGAGTCGGCCGAGCGGGCCGGGACTCTCGACGTGGCTTACGTGACTATGGAATCGCCGGTCGGGCTGCTGCTGCTGGCGGCGACCGGGAGGGGGATCGCGCGCGTGGCGTTTGCCGGGGACGATGGCGGTGTGGACGCTGTGCTGACGGCACTTGCCGCGCGATTGGGACCGCGGATCCTGCGGTCGGCCGCGCGTCTGGACGACGCCACGGTGCAGCTGTCGGAGTACTTCGCCGGCGCCCGGCGGGAGTTCGATCTGCCGCTGGACCTGACCCTGGCCGTCGGGGCGTTCCGTCGCGATGTGCTCGGTGCCCTGCCGTCGATCGCGTACGGCGCGACGGCCAGCTACGCCGAGGTCGCCCGCTCGACCGGGCGGCCGCTGGCAGTGCGCGCGGTCGGCACCGCCTGCGCGCTGAACCCGCTGCCGCTGCTCATCCCGTGCCATCGGGTGGTCCGCTCGGACGGCACGCCGGGCAGCTACGCCGGCGGCCCGGAGGCGAAGCGGCGGCTCCTCGATCTAGAGTCCGCGGCATGACGTCCTATCGGCTGGTCGGCGCAGACGGCCTCGAATACCTCAGCGCCACCCCCGGTGTCCTCGGTGGCAACAAGACGAACCGGCCGCCGCTGTACGGGCGGCTGGATTGCTCGTCGGCGCTCCGGGCGGTGGCCAAGGGCACATATCAGCGCAGCCGGGTGTTCTTCGCCAGTGAGGCTGATGCGATTTCGGCCGGCTTCCGTCCGTGCGGCAACTGCCTGCGCGACCGATACAAGGCGTGGAAGGCAGCGCAGGAAGCGTGAGCACGGAGGCCGTCGTCGGCCCGGATGGGCTGGCCCGCACGCCGTGGGCCTATTCCAATAGCTTGCTGTTGGACTACTACGACACGGAGTGGGGCCTGCCGGTCCACGATGAGCGCGGGTTGTTCGAGCGCGTCAGCCTGGAGGGGTTCCAGGCCGGGCTGTCATGGCTGACGATCCTGCGCAAGCGCGAGGCCTTCCGGTCGGCGTTCCATGGGTTCGACCCCGAGTCAGTGGCGGCAATGACGGACGGCGAGCTCGAGGCGCTCATGGCCGACACGGGCATAGTGCGCAATCGGGCGAAGATCCAGGCGACGCGGACGAACGCCCGCGCCACCATCGGCCTCCGGGCCGACGGCGGGCTGGATGCGTTGATTTGGTCGTATCAACCGGATCGGACCCCACGGCCCCGCACGATGACAGAGGTGCCCACCACGTCGCCCGAGTCGATCGCGCTGTCGAAGGACCTGCGCCGCCGGGGCTTCGCCTTCGTCGGGCCGACGACTGTGCACGCGCTCATGGAGGCGATCGGCGTCATTGACACCCATCTGGTCGGCAGCCACCGCCGCGGGTCGTCCGGCGTCTGGCCGGAGGCGTGATCACCAGCCGGATCGCGCTCGACCGGCCCTACCCGGTGGCCTTCGTCCTGCGCTGGCTGTCTGCGCACGCCGTGCCGGGCATGGAGCAATGCGACCCGTCGACCCGACGCCACCGCCGCGCGATCCGGGCCGCGTCCGGGCCGGGCGTCATCGAGGTCGACTTCAGTGACCCACGCACCCTAGAGCTGACTATGGAGCTGGCGTCGCCGGCCGACGCGCCGGGGGTCGAGGCGGCCGTGCGTCGGTGGTTGGACATCGATGCGCCGGTCACGGCGATCGAGGCGCACCTGATGCGCTTCCCGCTGCTGGCGCCGATGGTGGCGGCCCGGCCGGGACTGCGCGCATTGGGCGCCCTCGACGGATTCGAGGCCGCGGTGATGACGGTCCTGGGACAGCACGTATCGGTGGCCGCCGCGCGCACCTTCGGCGGGCGGTTGGTCGCGGAGTACGGCGCTGCCGGGCGCGGCGGGCTGCGGATGTTCCCTGGCCCCGATCCCCTTGCCGCCGCCGGGCCGGCCGACCTGCAGGCGGCGGTCGGGGTCACGCACGCCCGGGCCCGGACACTGCAGTCCCTGTGCGCCTCGGTGGCGTCCGGCGCGCTGGTGCTCGATGCGTCCGCCGATCCCGTCGCCGCCCGGGCCGCGCTGCTCGCGCTGCCGGGCGTCGGGCCATGGACAGCCGACTATCTGGCGCTGCGGGTGTACCGCGACGCCGACGCCTTCCCGGCCGATGACCTCGTGATCAAGCGGGCGCTGGGCGTCGCCCGGCCCAAGGACGCGATCGCGCTGGCCGAGCCGTGGAGCCCCTATCGCGCCTACGCGGTGATTCACCTCTGGACGTCGATGGCGCTCAGCTGATGGAGGAGCCCATCCGAATGACGGCGTTCGTCCGCGGAGACGTCCAAGGCGTGGGCTTCCGGTGGTGGACCCGCGCACGGGCGCTCGAGCTCGGCCTGCGCGGGTCGGCCCGCAACCTGGCCGACGGGCGCGTCGAGGTGGTGATGCAGGGAGGAACGGCGGCCTGCGCCCGGCTGCTGAAGTTGCTTGAGGAGCAGCCCTCGTCGACGGCGCGGCCCGGCCGCGTCGAGGGCGTCACCAGCCTGGAGTTGCCGCTGCTCGATCTGCCCGAGGGCTTCCGCGAGCGCTGACGCCGCCCGGCGGGAAGCGCCGCCTCAGATGATGTAGGCCAGCAGGACCGGCGCATCCTGGCCCGGCCACGTCCCCGTCAGCGTGGCCGCATCGTGCCGGGTATGGCCGGGTTCCAGGGTGCGCAGCACCACCGGCTCGACCCCGGCGGGCACGTGGGTACTGGGCGTGCCGCTGCCGCGAACCAGGGTGGTCACCTCGCGGCGCTTCAGCCCGTCGTCGGTGACGAGGTCGAAGGGGGCCTGCTCGCCGCCGGTGAGGATCGTCGTCGTGAGGGCCTGGACGTAGATCGGGTCGGTCGGCCCGTCGTACACGTAGCGGGTGCCGAGCACCGAGTGCTCCATCGTCCCGATCAGCCCGTCCTCGGCCCCGGCGAGGGGGGCACTCCGGTAGGTCACGGGCACGTGCAGCACGCGGCCATCGGCGGCGGCGACCACATGCGTCTCGATGCCGACCTCGCCGGCCGGATCGTCGAATCGGTATGCGCCCAGAAGCGTGATCCGGGAGACGTCGGCTCCGTCGAGCCAGGGCTGATGCGGCAGCCAGGCGGCGAGGGTCTCGGTCTTGGAGGGCGACAGCTGCGCTTGATAGATCAAAGCCATGACCGCACGCTACCCTCGCCCACCCCGCCCGCCGGGTGCTGGCCGCAGCACCTGTCCAGCCTCAAGACGTGGCTCGAGGCCGGACAGGTGCTGACGATATGCCGAGCTCGGTAATGCATAGGTACATTCGGCCATCGCACTTAGGCGACGATCAACGTCCCCTTCATCTTCGGGTGCACCGAGCAGAAGTAGCCGTACGAGCCGGGCTTCATCGGCGCGGTGAAGGTGAAGGTTCCCTGCGCCACCGGCGTGGTGTTGAACGAGGTTGCGTCATCGGAGTCGACGTCGTGCGGCACGGCGTCATTGTTGGTCACCGTGATCGTCGCGCCGGGCGAGACTGTGATCGACGCCGGGCTGAACACGTAGTTGGTGATGGTGATGCTGGCCGCGGCCGCAGGCGCGCCGGCAGCCGGCGCCGATGTCGCCGGCGTCGTCGCGGCCGCTGTGGTCGCGGGCGTTGTCGACATGTTCATCGAGGAGTGACCGGTCGTCGCCGCGTCGGTGACCGCCGGGTTGTCGGAGCCGGAGCCGCCGCTGCTGCCGCAGGCGGCCAGGGTGGCGGCCGCGACGGCTGCCGCGGCGATGAGCTTGATCGAGGTCTTCATATGCTTCCTCCACATCGTTGTGCGCGAGTTCGTGCCGGAAAACCCCCGCTGGGGGTGCACACGCGCAATGGCGATGGATCGGTTCACATCGGCCGTCGCGGTTCTGCGATCATCGCCGGATGTTCCGCATCGTCTTCGTCGAGCCGCGGATCCCGCCCAATACCGGCAATGCAATCCGGCTGTCGGCGGTCACCGGGTGCGAGCTGCACCTGGTCGACCCGCTGTTCGACCTCTCCGACGCCAAGCTGCGCCGGGCCGGGCTGGATTACCACGACCTCGCGTCGGTGACCGTCCACGCCGATATGGAATCGGCCTGGGCGGCCCTGCTGCCGGGGCGGGCGTTCGCCTTCACGTCCCATGCGACGACGGTCTACAGCGACATCGCCTACGCGCCCGGCGATCTGCTGGTTTTCGGGGCCGAGCCCACCGGCCTGCCGGAGCATGTGCTGAGCGACGCGCGCGTCACCGACCAGGTGCGGATCCCGATGGTCCCGGGCGTGCGGTCGCTCAACTTGGCCAATGCGGCGTCGATCGCCGTCTACGAGGCCTGGCGCCAGCACGGTTTCCGGACTTAGCCGTGCCCCCGGGCCCGCGCGGGCTTAGTCTGCGCAGGCTGATCCAGTCGCACGCGACCCGCACGGATGGGAGCCTGATATGTGGGCACAGACGTTGACCGCCCCCCGCACCTTCGCCCCGACGGAGGTCGCCGCGCCCACCGCCGCCGACCTCAAGCCGGGCGAGGTCCTGCTGCGGGTCCTCGCCGGCGGCGTGTGCGGGAGCGATCTGCCGGAGTTCAAGGGCCTCAAGGCCCCGTCCGCCGTCGGCAACGAGCCGTGGGGCGTTGTGCCGGGGTCCCCGCTGCACGAGGTCGTCGGCGAGGTCCTCGCCAGCGAGGACTCGTCCCTGGACGTCGGGACGACCGTCGTCGGCTGGGCCACCGGGTTCAACGCGATCGCCGAGGTCGTCATCAGCCGCGCGGATTCCCTGTACCCGTACACGCTGTCGCTGCCGGCCGCGACGGGTGTGCTGATCCAGCCGCTGGCCTGCGTCATCTACGCCCTCGAGCGGGTCACCGCCGTCGAGGGCCTCGATGCGGGCGTCATCGGCCAGGGCCCGATCGGCCTGCTGTTCAGCCACGTGCTGCGCTCGATGGGCGCGCGCTCGGTCACCGGCGTCGACCTCGTGGACCGCAGCGATGTGGCCAAGGCGTACGGGCTGGATGAGTTCCGGCACGCGAGCTCCGCGGAGTGGGCGGCCTCGCTGACCGACGCACGCCCCGGGCTCGTCGTCGAGGCAGTGGGGCATCACGTCACGACCCTGACCGATGCGGTCACCGCGGCGGGGTTCGGCGGGGAGATCTTCTACTTCGGCATCCCCGACGATCAGGTCTACCCGATGAACATGGCCCTGTTCCTGCGCAAGAACCTGACCCTGCGCTCGGGCACGACCTTCGAGCGATCGCGGGTGCTGAAGAAGGCGACGGAGTACCTCGTCGAGCACCCGGAGCTGGCCGATACGTATGTGTCCGATGTGCTGCCGGCCGATCAGGCGCAGACCGCGTTCGAGCGGGCGGTCAAGCCGCAGACGGGCCAGCACAAGGTCGCCCTGACGATGGTGTGATGGTGCGCGCCGCACCGACTGCGGAGCAGACCTTCCGGTTCGACCCGTCAGCCGATAGCGTCCGAACCCGGATCCCCCCCGGGACCGGCTGTTCAATGACGAGCACGCAGGAGCTGCGCTAATGGCTGTCAAGGACCTGTTCGACCTCACCGGCAAGGTCGCCCTCATCACCGGCGGGAGTCGTGGCCTAGGCAAGGAGATGGCGCTCGCCTTCGCCGAGCAGGGCGCGGACGTGGTGATCACCAGCCGCAAGATCGAGTCCTGCGAGGAAGTTGCCGCAAGCGTCGAGGCGCTGGGCCGCCAGGCAATGCCGTACGCCTGCCACGTGGCGCACTGGGACGAGCTGGATGGGCTCGTCGACGCCGCCTACAACCGGTTCGGCAAGATCGACATCCTGGTGAACAACGCCGGTATGTCGCCGCTGTACCCGTCGCTGCTGGACGTCAACGAGAAGCTCTGGGACGCCGTCCTGGGTGTCAACCTCAAGGGCCCGTTCCGGCTGTCCGCCCTAGTCGGATCGCGAATGGTCACCGACGGCGGCGGGTCGATCATCAATGTGTCGTCCACCGCCTCGATGCACCCGGGTGCGGGGACGGCGCCCTACGGTGCGGCCAAGGCCGGCCTCAACGCGCTGACCGAGGCGCTGGCCCGCGCGTTCGGCCCGACGGTCCGCGTCAACACGCTGATGCCCGGCCCGTTCCTCACCGACATCAGCAAGGCCTGGGACATGTCCGATCCGGATCAGTTCAAGAGCAAGGCGCTCCAGCGCGCGGGCAACCCGTCGGAGATCGTCGGCGCGGCGCTCTTCCTCGCCAGCGACGCCTCGAGCTACACGACCGGGTCCATCGTCCGCTCCGACGGCCACTGACATGACGGACAACCAGCCTCCGCGCACCGCGCTGGTCACCGGCGCGAGCCGCGGCATCGGGGCGGCCATCGCCCTGCGCTTGGGCATGGCCGGGATCAAGGTCGCAGTTACCGCGCGCACTATGGATCCGCACCCCAAGACGCCGGGGACGCTGCGCGACACGATCGAGGCGATCGAGGGCGCGGGCGGCGAGGCCGTGGCGATCGTCGCCGACGTCAACACCGCCGACGACCGGGCACGGATGATCGACGAGGCGCAGGACAAGCTCGGCGAGATCGACATCCTGGTGAACAACGCCGGTGTGCTGTTCGGCGGCCCCAGCCTGGAGCTGTCGGACAAGCGGCTCGGGCTGATGTACGAGGTTCTCGTGCACGCGCCCTTCGATCTGTCGCAGCGCGTGGGGCGGCTGATGGTCGAGCGCGAGCGCGGATGGATCCTCAACATCTCCTCAGTGGGTGCGCTGCAGGTCGACGGCCCGCCGTTCACCCGTCGGCCGCCGGGCATGTACGGCGCGCTCAAGCGGGCGGTCGAGGGCATGACCAACGCCTTCGCCGCCGAGCTGTACTCCCACGGCATCGCGGTCAATTCCCTTGCCCCGACCGCGGTTGTGCCGACGCCGGGCTTCATGTCGGCGGGGAATCCGAGCCCGGAGATCGAGCTCGAGGGGCCGGAGATCATCGCGGAGGCGGCCTATGCGCTGTGCACCGGCGATCCCGCGGTGCTGACCAACCGGATCGTGTTCAGCCAGGCCCTCGTCGAGGAGCTGTCGCTCAACCCCCAGCCGCTACCGCCGTTGCGCGGCCAGTTCGGCAACTGACATGACCCACGCGGCGGCTCCGAGCCTGTCGAAGGACTCGACGAGCTCGGGTCGTCCGCCGACGGTCCTGCTGTTGGCGCTCATCGTGGCCGCGTTCCCCATGACGCTGCTGCAAGCGGTGCTGTCTCCGGCATTGCCGGCTATCGAGCGGGCCTACTCCGCGTCGCCCGCTGGAGTGTCCTGGCTGGTAACGGCGTACCTGCTGACCGGCGCGGTGGCGACACCGATCACCGGCAAGCTCGGCGGGATCTTCGGCAAGCGACGCGTTCTGCTGGCATCGCTGGCGATTCTCGTGGTGGGCGTGTTCATCTGCGCGGTGGCGCCGTCGCTGTCCTGGATGATCATCGGCCGCTTCGTGCAAGGCTGCGGCGCGGGCATCTTCCCGCTGGTGTTCGGCATCATCCGGGAGCAGATGCCGCCGCATCGCATCGCTACGTCGGTGGGCGCGGTGTCGGCGCTCTACGGCGTCGGCGGCATCGCCGGGGTCATCATGGCCGGGCCGGTGGTCGACAACCTCGGGTTCCACTGGCTCTTCTGGATCGCGCTTGTGGTCATCGGCACCGGAATCGCGCTGACGCTCTGGATCATTCCGGACGATGTCGGTCGGGCGTCGGCGCACATCAACTGGTTCGGTGCGCTGCTGATGTCGGCCAGCCTGATCGGGCTGCTCGTCGGCCTGTCGCAGGGCCGGACGTGGGGATGGACATCGCCGCGGGTGCTGGCGCTGTTCGCGCTCGCGCTCGGCGCCGGGACCCTCTGGGTGATGGCCGAGCTCCGGGTTCGCGAGCCGATCGTCGATATGCGGATGCTGGTGCGGGCCACGGTGTGGCGGGCCAATGCGTGCGCGTTCCTGGTCGGGTTCGCGATGTGGGTGCCGTTCGCGCTGGTGCCGCTGGTGGTGCAGTCGCCTGAGAACCACGGCTTCGGGCTCGGGATGTCGGCCTCCGCGGCCAGCCTGCTTCAGCTGCCGGTATCGGTGGCCACACTGATCGCCGGCCCATTGGCCGGGCGGCTGGACCGCCGGTTCGGCTCGCGGATCCCGATGATCGTCGGGCCGGGCATGATCGCCGCCGCTATGGCGTTCTGGGCGTTCGAGCACGGCTCGGGGCTGATGGTCATCATCAGCCAGACCGTCGCCGGGGTTGGCATGGGCTTCGCGCTGGCTGCGGCAACGAACCTCACGATCGAGGGCGTCGCCGCGGGGGAAACCGCCGTGGCGACCAGCATCAACCAGATCGCGCGCTTCGTCGGCGGAGCGTTCGGGGCGCAGATCGTGGGCTCCGTGCTGGCGGCCAACGTGCTGTCGACGGGTTTCGCGTCGCAGGGCGCGTTCCAGGTCGGGTGCTTCATCGATGTCGCGGTCATGCTCGCCGCGGTTGCGATCGCCCTGTCTATCCCGCGCCGGGTGCGGCATGCTGACTCGCTGCCGGATCTGCGGACGGCACCTGCCTAGTTGGCGGCAGCTCAGTTGGCAGCGGCTCAGAGAGGCGGCCCGTGATGATCGGACTTGTGCACCCCGGCTCGATGGGGGCGGCGGTGGCGCACTGCCTCGTGGCGAACGGCCACCCGGTGGCGTGGGCCTCCGACGGGCGCAGCACGTCGACCCGTTCACGGGCCGAGGCGGCGGGGCTGACCGATGTGGGCTCGGTGGCGCACATCCGCGCGCAATGCGACATCGTGCTGTCGATCTGCCCCCCGCACGGCGCGCTTGACATCGCCCGATCCTTTGAAGGCTATGACGGGCTCTTTATCGACGCCAATGGGATCAGCCCGGAGTCGACGCTCGAGGTCGGATCGATCGTCGCATCGGGCGGGGCGCACTTCGTCGACGGCGGGATCATCGGGCCGGCTCCGACCCGGGCCGGGACGACGCGGCTGTACCTGGCCGGAACGCACGCGCATACGGTGGCTGATCTGTTCGCCGGCTCCATCCTGGATGCGCGCGTCCTGCCCAGCGCGTCGATCGGTGCCGCGTCCTCGCTGAAGATGGCGTACTCGGCGTGGACGAAGATCACGTCGGCGCTCCAGCTGTCGATCCGGGCCAGCGCCCGCTCGGCCGGGGTCGAGGACGCGCTGCTGGACGAGTGGGCGATCAGTCAGCCCGGCCTGGCCGATCGATCCGCGCGCTCGGCGTCCGTCGGTTTAGAGCGGGGCTGGCGCTGGTCGTACGAGATGCTGGAGATTGCCCGGACCTTCGAGGCCGATGGGCTGCCTGTGGGGTTCGGCGAGGCGGCGGCTGCGGTCTATGCGCG
>JAOPVO010000067.1 GCA_025966155.1 Pseudonocardiales bacterium | reverse complement strand
CAAGCACGGCGTCGGCGTCAAGTGCGCGACCATCACCCCGGACGAGGCCCGGGTCGAGGAGTTCGGCCTGAAGAAGATGTGGAAGTCCCCGAACGGGACCATCCGCAACATCCTGGGCGGCGTCATCATCCGCGAGCCGATCATCATCTCTAACGTCCCGCGGTTGGTGCCGGGCTGGACCAAGCCGATCGTCGTCGGCCGCCATGCCTTCGGCGACCAGTACAAGGCCACCGACGTCGTGATCCCCGGCGAGGGCTCGCTCACGCTGACGTTCACGCCGAAGGACGGCAGCGAGCCGATGGAGCTCAACGTCTTCGACTTCCCCGGCGGCGGCGTCGCGATGGCGATGTACAACCTCGATGACTCGATCCGCGACTTCGCCCGCGCCTCCATGCGGTACGGCCTGGCCCGGGACTACCCGGTGTACCTGTCGACCAAGAACACGATCCTCAAGGCCTACGACGGCCGGTTCAAGGACCTGTTCCAGGAGATTTTCGAGTCCGAGTTCAAGGCCGAGTTCGATGCGGCCGGCCTGACCTACGAGCACCGCCTGATCGACGACATGGTCGCCAGCGCGCTGAAGTGGGAGGGCGGCTACGTCTGGGCCTGCAAGAACTACGACGGCGACGTCCAGTCCGACACGATCGCCCAGGGCTTCGGCTCCCTCGGGCTCATGACGTCGGTGCTGCTCAGCCCGGACGGCCGCACGGTCGAGGCCGAGGCTGCGCACGGCACGGTCACCCGGCACTACCGGATGCACCAGCAGGGCAAGCCGACGTCGACGAACCCGATCGCCTCGATCTTCGCCTGGACGCAGGGCCTGGCCCACCGCGGCAAGCTCGACTCGACCCCCGAGGTCACCCAGTTCGCCGAGACCCTCGAGCGCGTCTGCGTCGAGACCGTCGAGGAAGGCAAGATGACCAAGGACCTGGCGATCCTCATCGGCCCGGACCAGCCGTTCCTCACGACCGAGGAGTTCCTGGCCGCGATCGACGAGAACCTCCAGAAGGCCATGGTCTGACCGAGCCCGCCCCAAGGATGGCACGTTGAGCCGGTCCTCCCGGCTCAACTTGCCATTCTCGGGTTCGGGGGACGCGTGGGATCAGCGCTGGTGGAACGCCCAGGCGTCGGCCACCATCTGATCCAGCGTGCGGGTGGGCGCCCAGCCCAGCTCGGCCCGCGCCTTGGCCCCCGACGCGATGAGCACCGCCGGGTCGCCGGCCCGCCGTGCCTCGACGGCGTGGGGGACCGGGCGCCCGGTGACCCGCTCCACGGCGTCGATCACCTGCCGCACCGATGACCCCTCGCCGAGGCCCAGGTTGTATATCCGGTGCTCGCCGGGGGCGGCTGCGCCCAGTGCCCGCGCGTGGGCGTCGGCGAGGTCGAGCACGTGGATGTAATCGCGGACGCAGGTGCCGTCCGGCGTCGGGTAGTCGCCGCCGAAGACCGACAGCGCCGCCCGCTGCCCGGCCGCGGCCTGCAGCGCCAGCGGGATGAGGTGCGTCTCGGTGGCGTGCCGCTCGCCGAACCGCCCGTAGGCGCCGGCGACGTTGAAGTAGCGCAGGCTCACCGCGGCGAGGCCGAATGCGCCGCAGTAGCTGCCCAGGGCGAGGTCGACGGCCAGCTTGGTTGCGCCGTAGGGATTGGTCGGGCGGGTCGGCGCTGACTCCAGGATCGGCACGGACTCGGGCTCGCCGTACGTCGCGGCCGAGGAGGAGAACACGATCCGCCCGACCCCGTGGGCCCGCATCGCGTCCAGCAGCGCGAGCGTCCCGCCGACATTGGCGTGCCAGTAGCGATCCGGCGCGACGGTGGATTCCCCCACCAGCGACTTGGCCGCGAAGTGCAGGACGGCGTCGAAACCGCGGCCCTGCATCGCCTCGCCGGCCCGCTCGATGGGCAGCTGCGCGAACTGCGCGCCGTCCGGGACGGCGTCGGCGTGGCCGGTCGACAGGTCGTCCAGCACGGTGACGTCATGGCCGGATTCGATGAGCACGGCCGCAACGCAGCCCCCGACGTATCCGGCGCCTCCGGTGACCAGCAGCTGCACACCCCGAGCCTGCCACAGGCCGCTGTGACCAGGCGCGCCGCAATACCGGACGCAGGCCGGGCCGGGTCGTGCCAGAATCGATCACCATGTCGAAGCGCCACCGCGTCCTGTCCGGGATCCAGCCCACCGCCGGGTCCTTCCATCTCGGCAACTACGTGGGCGCGGTCCGGCAGTGGGTCCAGCTCCAGGACACGTCGGACGCGTTCTTCTGCGTCGTGGATCTGCACGCGATCACCAACGACTTCGAGCCGGCCGCCCTGCGCGAGCGCACCCGCCGCGCCGGTGCGCAGCTGCTGGCCGCCGGTCTTGATCCTGAGCGGTGCACGCTGTTCATCCAGAGCCATGTGCCCGAGCACACGCAGCTGTCCTGGGTCCTGGAGTGCCTCACCGGCTTCGGGGAGGCCAGCCGGATGACGCAATTCAAGGACAAGTCGGCGCGGGCCGGCGAGCGGTTCGGCGTGGGCCTGTTCACGTATCCGATCCTTCAGGCGGCGGACATCCTGCTGTACCAAGCCGATGGCGTGCCGGTCGGCGAGGACCAGCGCCAGCACCTGGAGCTGACCCGCGACCTGGCCCTGCGCTTCAACGCCCGGTTCGGCGACACATTCACCGTCCCGGTCGCGCAGATCCTCGCCGAGGGCGCCAAGATCCTGGATCTCCAGGACCCGACGTCGAAGATGAGCAAGTCGCTGCCCGAGCAGGGCCGCATCGACCTGCTTGAGCCGGTCCCGGTGCTGGTCAAGCGGATCCGGCGGGCCGTCACCGACACCGAGACCGAGATCCGGTTCGACCCGATCGAGAAGCCCGGCGTGTCCAACCTCCTGATGATCCTCGCCGCCGTCACCGACCGGACCATCGAGCAGGTCGCCGGCCAGTACTCGGGCCAGGGCTACGGCACGCTGAAGGTCGATGTCGCCGACGCGGTAGCCGCGTTCGTCTCCCCGTTCCAGAGCCGGATGGCCGAGCTCATGGCCGACCCCGCCGAGCTGGACCGCCAGCTGCTCGTCGGCGCCGCACGGGCCCGCGAGGTCGCCGCGGGCACGATCCGCGAGGTCTACGACCGCGTCGGCTTCCTGCCCGGCCTGCCCCTGCCGGTGGGGATCTGACCGTGGGCGAGGTCGTGCTGGGCGTCTCGATCGCGATCCCGCAGCCGCACGCGGCCACGCTCGCGCGGTGGCGGGAGAAGGCCGGCGATCCGCAGGCGCACCTGGTCCCCCCGCATGTGACGCTGCTGCCCCCCACAATCGTCGACGCGGAGCAGGTAGCGGGGATCGAGGCCCATCTGAGCGACGCGGCCAAGGCCGTCGAGCCGTTCGCGATGCACCTGTCCGGCACCGGCACCTTCCGCCCGGTCTCTCAGGTCGTCTTCGTCCAGGTAGCCGCCGGGCTGGCCGAGTGCGAACTGCTCGAGACCCGGGTGCGCTCGGGCCCGATCGGTCGCGACCTCGCCTTCCCGTACCACCCGCACGTCACCGTCGCTCAGGACGTCGATGCGACCTCCCTCGACTTCGTGTACGACGGCCTCAGCGACTTCATCGCCCGCTTCGGGGTCCGGAGCTTCACGATGTTCGAGAGGGGTACGGACGGCTCGTGGCTGCCGAGGCGAGCATTCCCGCTCGGCCGGTGACCGGGCGGCTGGCCTCGCTCAAGGCCCGTTGGGCCAGCGCCCGCGAGCGGTACCACTGGCTGGACCATGTGCTGCGCAGCTGGACGGTCTACAAGGCGCATCACGGCGATCACTTCGCGGCGGCCGTCACGTTCTTCAGCTTCCTCTCGCTGTTCCCGCTGATCCTGCTGGCGGTGTCGGTCGCGGGCTTCGTCCTGCAGGCGCAGCCGTCGCTGCAGCAGGACCTCTTCGATTCCATTGCCCACAATGTTCCGGGCTCCTTCGGCGACACGTTGAGCGAATCGATCGACAAGGCCATCAATGCCCGCACCGGTGTCGGGGTGATCGGCCTCGGCGGCCTGCTGTTCACCGGCCTGGGCTGGGTGGCCAACCTGCGCGCGGCGATCGAGGGCGTCTGGGGCCACGAGCCGGCCAAGCGGCCGTTCCTGAAGGCCAAGACGGCCGACCTCCTCGTGCTGGGCGGGCTCGGCCTCGCCGCGGTTCTCTCGATCGCCCTGACCGCCGTGGGCGCCACGCTGACCTCGACGGTGCTCGGCGTGCTGGGCCTGTCCGACGTCCCGGGCCTGTTCATTGTCACCAAGATCATCGGCATCGCCCTGGCGCTGGCCGGCGATCTGCTGATCTTCGGCTGGCTGCTCGTGCGGCTGCCGCAGGCCACAGTCCCGCGCGCGGTCGGGCTGCGCGGGGCGATCCTGGCCGCTGTGGGGTTCGAGATCCTCAAGCTGGCCGGGACGTTCTTCATCACCCGCGCGACGCAGAGCGCGACCGCCGGGATCTTCGCGTCGGTCATCGGCATCCTGGTGTGGATCAACCTGGTGTCCCGGTTCCTGCTGTTCTGCGTGGCGTGGACGTCGCTGGCCTCCGGCACGCCGCCCCCGGCCCAGGACGCGCCCTTGCCCGTCGGCCAGGTCTGGCCGGTCTCCGACGGCGCCCGCGAGGCCGAAGCCGGCTCTGCGGTGTCGCCCGGCGCCGCTGCGGCGGTTCTAGTGGGTGCAGGGGCCGTGGTCGGGGCCGGTGCGACGCTCGGCGCGGCGCGCTGGTGGCGACTGCGCCGACGCTGAGCCAGTGCCGCGACTGCAGGGCTACGCCGATTGCGAGCGGCTGACCGCGCGCCGGTAGGCCTCGACGTGCGCCCGCGCGCTGCGCTCCCAGGTGAAGCCCGCGGCGTGGGCGCGGCGCACGGCGTGCGCTTCGGGATCGACCGCCTGCCCCGACGCCTCGATCATCGCCGTCGCCCAGCGATCGGGTGCGTCGTCGTCGGCTATGTCGAGCAGTGTCGCCGTCCCGCCGCTGATCTCGCGATGGGCGGCGATATCGCTGGCCAGCACCACCCGCCCGCTGGCGAGCGCCTCGAGCACAGGCAGGCCGAACCCCTCGTAGCGCGAGGGCGTGCAGACCGCCAGCGCCCCGGCCATCACGCGGCGCAGCAGGGCGTCGTCCAGGTACCCGGTCTGGATCACATCGGCCGGGTCCGGCGCCTCGCCGCCCCATCGATCCCCCCAGCCCGCCGCCCCGACCAGAACCAGCGGCGGGACCGTCGCCGGTGCGATCGAGCGGGCGATCCGGTGCGCGGCCACGGCCAGGCGCAGGTTCTTGCGCGGCTCGAGGTTGCCGACCACCAGCAGGTAGCGCTCCGGGATGCCGGCCGCGGCGAGGTCCGCTGGGGCGGCGGCCTCGGCCGAGGCCCAGCCGGGGTCGACGCCGTGGGGGATGACCGCCACGTCGTCCGTCCCCAGGTCGTACGTCGCCCGGATCTCCTGAGCGACCGCCTCGGAGAAGGCGATGACCACTTGCCCGCGCTCAACCGATCGGGGCACCAGCGTGCGGTATGCCAGCACGGCCGGGGCGACGGTCTCGCTGAGGTGCAGGAAGGTCAGGTCGTGGATGGAGACCACCCCGGCCGCGCGGCGGGTGGGCGGCAGCACGAAATTGGTGGCATGGAAGACCTCCACCGGGCCGGAGAGCCACTCCACCGGAGGCAGCGCGAATCGGCCCCAGAGGGGATGGAGGAGCCGCGCCGGGACTCGGCGGCGCGACACACGGACCCTGTCGCTGGTAAGGGCCAGTGGCAACGTGCCGCGCGCGCTGAATGTCGTGAGGACGGCGCGGACGTCGTCTGGGGTGCTCAATTGCTCCAGCCCGGCGAGCAGGCCTTCCACGTACCGCCCGACGCCGCTGCGTTGACCGAGCAATGGCGTGGCATCGATGCCCACCCTCATGAGCGGCCAGCGACCTCAGGCGAGGCGGCAAGGCTCATGTCAGCGCCCGGCCGGGCGAGGGCGCGCCTGAGGCTGCTGCGCTGCCTCCTGCTGCGCTGTCGGCTGCCGCGCCGGCTGAGGCTGCGGCGCCTGGGGTCGCGGTGCGTGGGGTCGCGGTGCCTGGGGTCGCATCGCCTGAGGTCGCGCTGGCTCCGGCCGGGCCGGTCGTGGCGATCGTGGCGATCGAGGCCCGAAGGGACCCGCGCCCGAGCTGACCCGCCCCGGCACGGGGACCCGCCGCGCCGCAGCGAGCCAGGATCGGCCCTCGGCTCCCGCGGATAGCTGGAGCACCCGGCGCAGCGTCGTGGCGCTGAGCCCCGCGATCGCCAACCCGAGCAGGGCGATCAGATAGGCCGGAAACGGGGCCCCGCCGGTGAGCGGCGGGATTCCGGCGTCCGCACTGGCCTGATCGCCGGCGCCGGGCGCGCCCGCCCCGGAATCAGGGGAGGCGGCCGGGGACGGCGCCGCCTGGGCCGTGACGCTCGCCGTAGGCGTCCGGGTCGGGGACGGCGTCGGGATGGGGGCCGCCGATGTCGTGCGCACCACCGTCGAGGGGGTGAGCCCGCCGATGGCCGTGCTGCCCCTCGGTAGCGCGTAGCCCCAATCCAGCAGGGCCGCGGCCTGCTGCCACTGATCCAGGGGATAGCGCTGATTGCGCAGGAAGACGACGCCGAGGCGCCGGCCGCCGCGCTCGGTCGCAGCCAGGTAGGTGTTCCGGGCCGCGTCGGTGAACCCGCTCTTGGCCATCAGCGCGCCCGGCACATCGGTCAGGAACTGCGCGCCCTGGTTGCCAAGGGGGATCGGCCCGACATCGCGGTCGCCGACCTTCTGGGCCGGCAGGGCGCCGATCAGCTGGGAGTCAAGCCGCAGGAAGCGCTTGTCGGCGACGGCCTCGCGCAGCACCAGGGCCATGTCGTAGGCGCTGGTCAGCTGCGACCACCCGTCCAGGCCCGACGGCGTCTGGACGACGGTGTCGTACATGCCCATCTTCGCGGCTAGGTCGTTCATGGCCGCGACGGTTTTGTCGATGCCGCCGGCGGCCTCGGCCAGCGCGGCCGCGGTGTCGTTGCCGGACATCAGGAGCAGCCCAGTGAACAGGTCGTCCGCGCTATAGGTCCCGCCGGGCACCAGGCCGACCGCCGAGCCCTCGGCCGCCGACGCCGCGGCGCTCACGATCACCTTGCGATCACTCGGCAGCTGCGGCAGCAGCACCAGGCACGTGAGCACCTTGAGGATGCTGGCCGGCTGGTAGCGCCCGTGCGGGTCGCGCGCCGCCAGGACGTCCCCGCTATCGAGGTCGGCCAGGATCCACGACTGCGCCGTGAGGTTCTCCGGCAGCGGCGCGGTGCCGGGCGCCTGGATGATGTCCCGCCGAAGCAGCGCCGGCCCGCCGACCGGGCGGCCACTGGGGTCGAGTCCGCCCAGGGGAGGCGACGGGTCGGGCGCGCCGGGCGACTGCTCGCTCGATGTCGGTGCCGGTGCGGCGGGGGCCGCCGATGCCGGTGTGGGGCCGATCGCGCCGCCCAGCAGGGCAAGGATCACCACGACGCCGGCCGCGCTGATGCGGCGGCGCTGGGATCGTCGCGGAGGTCGGCCAAGCACGGGGTGCACGCTATCGGCGCGGATGCGCGAACGCCGGCTCAAACCGCGAGATCCCGGGGATGTGTCGCAGGAGCGCCACGTTCCCCGGGATCGTCACGTCATTCCGAGTCGTTCAGCGGCAGTTCAGCCGAGCTGGATCCGGGCGTTCGGGACAATGTGGGTCATGATCAGGCCCGCCACATCGCGCGGGCCGTTCTTGCCCAGGTTGGCCGCGCGCTCGAGCTCGGCCGGGGTCAGCGTCTGGGTCGCCAGCGGCGGCAGGTGCCGGACGTCATCGGCGGTGATGCCGATACCGTCGCCGACCAGGGTGCCCAGCTCGTCCTCGACCATCAGCAGGTGCCAGACCATCCGCTCCTGGATGGGCCGGTCGCACTGGGAGAGCGCGTCGACGAAGTTGGCCACCATCTCGTCCTTCTCCCACTGCTCGATCAGCAGGAAGTGCTGGCCGGCCTGCGTGTAGTCATCGGTGCGCGGCAGTCGCGCACGGGTGAGCTGGCCGCTGATCACCGGGCCCTGCACGTCGTGCGTGGGGTAGGTGCCCTCGCGCAGGCCGCCGATGATCGACGGCTCGTAGTTGACGTGCGGGTTCTGCCCTGCGCCGAGGTCGACGCTGTAGGCCATCTGGCCATCGCGCTGGCCGGTGGCCACGGTGACGCCCTTGGGCTGGTTGACCGGCAGCTGCAGGTAGTTCGGGCCGACGCGGTAGCGCTGGGTGTCGGAGTAGGAGAATGTGCGCCCGACCAGCATCTTGTCGTCGGAGAAGTCCAGGCCGTCGACCAGGACGCCGGTGCCGAAGGCGATCTGCTCGCTCTCGACGAAGAAGTTCTCCGGCGCGCGGTTCAGGGTCATCGTGCCGACCTTGTGCAGCGGGAACACATTCTCCGGCCAGACCTTGGTGTCGTCCAGCGGGTCGAAGTCCAGCTCGGGGTGGTCGTGGTCGTCCATCATCTGCACGTGCAGATCCCACGCCGGGAAGTCGCCGGCGGCGATCGCGGCGTAGAGGTCCTTGGTCGCGTGGCCCAGCTCGGTGCCCTGCACCACTGCGGCATCGGCGCCGGTCATCGACACGACGTCCTGCTTGGGCAGCCAGTGGTACTTGATCAGCTTGGTCTCGCCGGTGGCGTTGACCCACTTGTAGGTGTTGACGCCGAAGCCCTGCTGCGCCCGGTAGTTGGCCGGGATGCCGCGCGGGCTGAACACGATCGAGATCATGTGCAGCGTCTCGGGCGTCTGGCTGATGAAGTCGAAGACACGGTTGGGGACCTGCCGCTCGAACGTCACCGGGTCGGGCTTCTGGCTGTGGATGAAGTCGGGGAACTTGATCGCGTCGCGGATGAAGAACACCGCGAGGTTGTTGCCGACGAGGTCCCAGTTGCCGTCCTCGGTGTAGAACTTCACCGCGAAGCCGCGCGGGTCGCGAGCAGCTTCGGACGAATCGCGTCCGCCGGCCACAGTCGAGAAGCGGATGGCGATCTCGGTGCGCTTGCCCTTCTCCTGGAACAGCTTCGCGCGGGTGAAGTCGGCGATGGGGAGATCGCCCACGGCGCCATCGGCCTCGAAGTAGCCGAAGGCCACCGCGCCGCGGGCGTGCACGACGCGCTCGGGGATGCGCTCGCGGTCGAAGTGGCTGATCTTCTCGAGGAACTGGTAGTTCTCCAGCGTGGCCGGGCCGCGGGCTCCGACGGTGCGCTGGTTCTGGTTGTCGTAGACCTGGTGGCCCTGGCGGTTGGTCAGAACCGTCCGGGTGTCGTCTGCGGCGGACGGTTGCGAAGCGACATCAGTCATACGCGTGCCTCCTGAGTGGGTGCGGTGGTTCCATTGCTGGAGTCGATCGGCTCGACCGGGGTTGCCGATCGAGAAGTGGATAGCGTGCTGGTTAGTGCGGCGCAGTCGGCGCAGCGGCCCCACCACACGACCTCGGCCTCGTCGAGCACGAAGCCCGAGTTCGACACGGGGACCAGGCAAGGCGCCTCGCCGACGGCGCAGTCGACGTCCTCGGTGCGCCCGCAGATCCGGCACACCAGGTGGTGGTGGTTGTCGCCGACCCGCAGCTCGAACCGGGCGGCGGAGCCGGCCGGCTCGATGCGCCGCACCATGCCGGCCGCGGCGAGGTCGTCGAGGACGTTGTAGACGCCCTGCTTGGAGATGCCGGCGGCAGATGCATTGGCGGCGATGTAATCGATCAACGCGGCCGCGGTGGAGTGCGGATGCGCGAGCAGGGCGGCGTGGATAGCCAGGCGGGGCTCGGTGACGCGCAGCCCCGCGCCGCGCAGCTGCTCGGGAGCCGTCGTCATGCGTCTATCGTGCCCGCCTTCATTTGACTCAGTCAAGGAAGGGTCGGCTAACCGGCTCGGCCGAACCCCGAGCTGGGGGCTGGTTGGCCTGAATAGGCCAAGGAATGGCAATGGCCCGTCGCTCAGCGACGGGCCATTGCCAGAAGTTCCGCAGTGAAACGGGATCAGATGCGACGGAACATCAGTGCGCGCTTCACTTCCTGGATCGCCTTGGTGACCTGGATCCCACGGGGGCACGCGTCGGTGCAGTTGAACGTCGTGCGGCAGCGCCACACGCCCTCGCGCTCGTTGAGGATCTCCAGGCGCTCGTCGGCGCCCTCGTCGCGGCTGTCGAAGATGAAGCGGTGCGCGTTGACGATCGCGGCCGGGCCGAAGTACGCCCCGTCGTTCCAGAACACCGGGCACGAGGTCGTGCACGCGGCGCAGAGGATGCACTTGGTCGTGTCGTCGAAGCG
>JAOPVO010000009.1 GCA_025966155.1 Pseudonocardiales bacterium | reverse complement strand
CGGCGTACCTAGTGCGGCAGAGCCGCGGCGTACCTAGTGCGGCAGAGCCGCGGCGTACCTAGTGCGGCAGAGCCGCGGCGTACCTAGTGCGGCAGAGCCGCGGCGTACCTAGTGCGGCAGAGCCGCGGTGGCGGTGCCGGAGACGACGACCTCGCCCTTCTGGTTGACCGTCTCGATGTCGGCGGTCACGACCGTGGAGTCGTGGTGGCGCGCGACATCGGTGACGGTCGCCGTGGCGGTCAGCGTGTCGCCGGGGAACACCTGCGAGCGGAATCGGACGCCGTAGCCGGTGAGCGTCCCGTTGCCGAAGACGTCGGTGACCAGGGTGCCGGTCGCGCCCATCGACAACATGCCGTGCGCGAAGACAGTGTCATAGCCGGCGATCTTGCTGGCGAAGATCTCATCGGTATGCAGCGGATTGAAGTCCCCGGACGCCCCCGCGTACATCACGATCTGCGTGCGGGTGAGGTTCTCGATGACGACCTTCTTCTGCGAGGCGCCCTTGACGACGGTCTCTGCGGTCCATGCCTTAACGGCCATAATCAGGCTCCTGCCTCAGTTGCGGTGGGGACCTTGCCGGTCTGGACGCCGACGCTTCGCGCCGTGACGACCAGCTCGCCGGACGAGTCGCGCCACTCGGTGACGGATTCGCTGAAGGTCATGGTGCCGCCGCGGCGGCCCTCCTTCGTCCAGGTCTTGCCCTCGCCGGGGCTGGGGGTGAGGACGTCGCCGGGCTTGACGGTCCGGTGATAGGTGAAGTGCTGCTCGGCGTGCAGGCCGGTGCCGCCGCCCGCGGAGCGCTGGGGCACGGTGCCGTCGGTGGCGCCGGACCCGTTCCAGGGCTGCCCCGGCTTCCAGCGCAGCGGGTAGTCGGGGTCCCAGTGCGAGGAGGTGACCAGGAACGTCGGGGGCGCGATGACCTCGCCCACGTCGGTCGAGCCGGCCTTCTCGCTGTAGTAGACGGGGTTGGTGTCGCCGATGGCCTGGGCGAACGTGCGAATCAGTCCGCCGCTCACCGTGAAGTTCTCCGCTGTCATTCGGTCTCCTGTGATCGAGTTGGACAGAAAGCAAGCGCGGACCATCGCGCAGGCGTGGTGGTCGACTAGATGCGCTTCTGCCGCATTGTGCTGCCCCACGGCCAGAAACGCACGGGGTGTTGATCAGGTCAGTCGGGCCAGGCTGGCCGCACGGGCCGCGCTGTACTCCTCGGCGATGCGGTCGACCACCTCGGCGACGCCCTGCACCGCGGCGATGCCCGATACCGAGTGCCCCGCGCTCCAGATGTCCTTGAACCGCTTCGGACCGCCGGCCGTCTCCGGTCGCGGCGCGCCGGCCAGCTGCTCCATGTGGAACTCCATGGGCCCCAGCCCGAACTGCGCGGGGTCGAGTCCCTGGGCCAGCATCGATTTGCGCAGCATGTTGGTCTGCAGGCCGGAGAACGCATTGGTGAGGTGGATGTCGTCTAGCTCGCTATCGACGATGAAGGCCTTGTACGCATCGTCGGCATTGGCCTCGGTGGTGGCGATGAACCGGGTGCCCATGTATCCGAGGTCGCAGCCCATTGCCTCCGCGCCCCAGATCGCCCAGCCGTCGGACTGCCCACCGGCTACGGCGATGATGCCGTCGAAGATCGGGCGCACCGCGCGCACGAACGCGAACGGGTTGGCCCATCCGGTCTGCCCGCCCGCGCCCGCGCCAAGCAGGATCAGCCCGTCGACCCCGGCGTCGATCGCGCGCCGGGCGTGGTGGACGGTCGCGACATCGGCCCAGACCTGGATGTTCGCGTCGTGCAGCGCGGGGATGACGTGCGCCGGGCTGCCCACGCTGGTGATGACCGCGGCCGGGCGGTGCGCGGTGATCGACGCGAGATCGTCCTTGAGCCGCACATTCGACGGGTGGACGATCAGGTTAGGAACATAGGGGGCCGGGGATTCGCCCGCGGCCCGGGCGGCGTCGAGCTCGCGCTCGATGCGCGTCAGCCACTGCTCGAGCTCGCCCTCGCCCCGCGGATTGGCGGTCGGGAAGCTGCCCAGCACCCCGGCCCGGCAGGCGGCGATCACGACATCGGGGTTCGACACGATGAGCATCGGGGCGGCGACCAGCGGCACGCGCAGCTGGCTCAGTATCGCCTCGGCGGCCTGCCGCCGGTCTTGCGTCGCTGCGGTCATGGCCGCGGACTGTAGTACACCCGATTTGCGGCGATCTAGCATCAGTCGGGGAAACTTCTCCTACCGTCGGGCCTGTTCCTCGCATGCGTCCGCACGGCCCGGTCGGTCCTGCCCAGCATTCATCCGCATCGCCCAATTCCGGCCCAGCCGGGACAGGAGCCGCATGTCCGCAGTCGCGCCGGAACCTCTCGATGGAGCGGCGCGCCCGGTTGCCGCCCTGACCCGGCAGGGCTTCGCCGATTCCGCGGCCGTCGCGGCGGTCCTGGGCGCGTTGGGGCTGTGGGACGTAGAGCAGCGCCGGGCCAGTGACGGGGATGCCGCCGTCGTGATCTCGGCGCTGGGCCGCGCGGCCGACCCGGCCCTGGCGGTGAGCGGCCTCGCCCGCATCGCCGAGCGGCAGCCCGATGGGGAGCTGTTGGTCCGACTGCGCACCGACGCTGCGCTGCGCCGCGGCCTGACTGCGGTGCTGGGCACATCGCGCGCGCTCGCTGATCACCTCGCCGCGGCGCCTCAGGACTGGCGCCTGCTGGTCGGAGGGCGCCCGGCAGCCCCCACGGCGCAGCGCCGCGAGCAGGTCCGCATCCGGATGCTCCAGGCCGTGGGCGCGCAGGACGGCGATCCGGTCACCGGGACGTCCGGTGCCCGCGCGACGATGACCGGCGCGGGCGCGGTGACGGCCATGACGCTGGCCTACCGCCGGGAGCTGCTGCTGATTGCGGCGCGCGACCTCTCGGCCGACCCCGACATCGACCTCGAGCACACGATGGCCGATCTCGCCGATCTGGCCGATGCCACAGTGCAGGCTGGTTTGGCGGTGGCCGCGGCCGCGCTGCCGGCGACGGCTGCGCCGGTTCGCCTCTCGGTGATCGGGATGGGCAAGACCGGCGGACGCGAGCTCAACTACATCTCCGATGTCGATGTGGTCTTCGTGGCCGAGCCGATCGGGGATCCGGGCGACCGCAACGACGCCGCGGCACTGGCCGCCGCCACGAATCTGGCGTCGGACACGATGCGGATCTGCGCCCAGGTGGCCTGGCAGGTCGATGCCAATCTGCGCCCCGAGGGCAAGGGCGGCCCGCTGGTGCGCACCTTGCTGAGCCACGAGGCGTACTACCAGCGGTGGGCCAGCACCTGGGAGTTCCAGGCGCTGCTCAAGGCCCGGCCGATCGCCGGCGATGCCGAGCTCGGGGCGCAGTACATGGCGATGATCTCCCCGATGGTGTGGAGCGCGGCTGAGCGGCCGAATTTCGTCGCCGACGTGCAAGCGATGCGCCGCCGAGTCGTGAGCCACCTATCCAGTGACATCGTCGACCGGGAGATCAAGCTCGGGCCGGGCGGCCTTCGGGACGTCGAGTTCGCGGTGCAGCTGCTTCAGCTCGTGCACGGGCGGGCCGACGACACGCTGCGCCGCGGCGACACCCTCGGGGCGCTGGCGGCGCTGCGCGACGGCGGGTACATCGGCGTCGACGACTCGGTCAGCTTCATTGATGCCTATCGGTTCCTGCGGGCGGTGGAGCACCGGCTCCAGCTGCAGCGCCTGCGCCGCACGCATCTGGTCCCCACTGACGACCCGAGCGTCCAGTGGCTGTCGCGCGCCATGGGCTTCCGGCCGGACAAGCGCGGCGATGCCGCAGCGGTGTTCGCCTCGGAGTGGGCGCTGCACGCCCGGGAGGTCCGCCGCCTCCACGAGAAGCTGTTCTACCGACCACTTCTCGACGCGGTCGCCCGCGTCCCGTCGAGCGATCTGCGCCTGACGACCGCGCAGGCCGGTGAGCGCATCGCCGCCTTGGGCTTCACCGACCCGACCGGCGCACTCGCGCATCTGGCGGCGCTGACCTCCGGGGTCTCGCGCCGGGCGGCGATCCAGCGCACGCTGCTGCCGGTTCTGCTGGCCGACTTCTCCGAGGCCCCTGACCCCGACGCCGGGCTGCTGGCCTACCGCCGGGTGTCCGAGGCGCTGGGGGAGACCCCGTGGTACTTGAGGCTGCTGCGCGATGCCGGCTCCGTCGCCCATCGCCTGGCCTACCTGCTGGGCACCAGCAAGTACGTAGCGGATCTGCTCGGCCGCGCCCCGGAGGCGCTGGCGATGCTGGCCGATGATGGCGAGCTCGCGGTGCGCAGCCGGGCTGAGCTCGATGCCACGCTGGCCGACCTCGTCTCCCGCCATCCCGATGCCGAAAGTGCCGTCCGGGCGATCCGGGGGGTGCGCCGGCACGAGCTGCTGCGGATCAGCTGCGCTGATCTGCTTGGGCGGATCGGCGTGCTGGAGGTGGGGCAGGCGCTCAGCGCGGTGACCGATGCGACGCTCGGCGCCGGGCTCGAGGTTGCCTTGCGCGATGTCGCTCGCACCGCCAAGGTCAAGGACCTGCCGATCAAGCTGAGCATCATCGCGATGGGGCGGCTCGGCGGCGATGAAGTCAGCTATGGATCCGACGCGGACGTGATCTTCGTGCACGAGGGCGACGGCTCGGTCACCGACGGGGAGGCCTCGCGCTATGCCAGCGACGTCGTCGAGCGGTTGCGCAGCCTGCTCGGGGCGCCGGCCAGTGACCCGCCCTTGGGCATCGACGCGAACCTGCGGCCCGAAGGCAGGGGTGGGCCGCTGGTCCGCTCGCTGGAGTCCTACCGGCGCTACTACGAGCGCTGGTCCTCCATCTGGGAGACGCAGGCCCTGCTGCGGGCTCGGGCCTGCGCCGGCGACGCCGAACTAGCGGGACGTTTCCTGTCCGATATAGCGGCGCTGCGGTACCCGGTGGGCGGGCTCACCGCCGAGCAGGTCACGGAGATCCGCCGCATCAAGGCCCGGGTCGACGCCGAGCGGCTGCCGCGCGGCGCGGACACAGCCACTCACACCAAGCTCGGGCGCGGCGGGCTCGCCGATGTCGAGTGGACCGTGCAGCTGACGCAGCTCCAGCATGCGGACCAAGTGCCCGGGCTGCGCACGACCAGCACCCTCGGCGCGCTGGAGTCGGCCCAGGAGCAGGCCCTGATCGATAGCCAGGATGCGGCGGCGCTCTCAGCGGCGTGGACCTTCGCGACGCGCGTGCGCAACGCGATCATGCTGGTGAGCAACCGGGCCGACGACCAGCTGCCGTCTGCCGGCCGTGCGCTCACTGCGGTCGGCCGTGCGCTCGGGTACCCGGCCGGGTTCGATCCGGGCCAGTTGGATGACGACTACCGGCGCGCCGCGCGGCGGTCCCGGAATGTGGTGGAGCGGCTGTTCTACGGCTGATCAGGGCGAGACGATCGTTTCGCGGCGGGCCACCCGACGGGCGCGCCACGTCGCTTGCGTCCAGCGCAATCCGTACTCCAGGCCCACCGCCGCGGCGAACACCATCGCGCCTATGACGGCGTCAAGGAGGTAGTGATTGGCCGTGCCGATGATGACCGTGAGGGTCGCCAGCGGATAGAGCACACCGAGCGCCATAACCCACCGGCGCTGGGAGACGCGGTACAGCACGTAGCCGCACCACAGCGCCCAGGCGATGTGCAGGCTGGGCATCGCGGCGTACTGGTTGGAATGGGTGGCAATCGTCGGATCCGCCCATGAGCCCCAGGTCTTGTAGTGCACCACGGTGTCGATGTAGCCGCCGCCGGGCAGCAGGCGCGGCGGGCACAGCGGATAGAGATAAAAGCCGATGAGCCCGATCACAGTGGCAATCACCAGGATCGTGCGCATCGTGCGATACCACGCCGGGCGGGCCACGAAGAGCCAGATCAGCACGCCGCCGGTCACGGTGAAATGCAGGCTGGCGTAGTAGTAATTCATGACCTGCGCGATCGGCTCGTGGCGCCCGACGAAGCGGTTGAGCGACAGCCCGATGTTCAGGTGCAGCGTCTGCTCCAGGCGCTCGATGTCCCAGCCGCGGGACTCCGCGCGCCCTTGGTTCGTCGGCACCAGATTGCGGATGTACTCGTAGACGCGCTCGCCGACGACGATGATCAGCAGTTCCATCCACCACAGCGGACGGACCCGTCCGCGCAGTCGCCGCTTGCGAGCCGGGGCGTCCGGGGTGGGCGCGAGCGCGGGTCCGTCGCGCTCGGTATCCACCGACGAAGCTGCCGTCACCTGCGTAGTTTGCCATCCCGCCATCGACCGGTCGCCCCAGCGTGGCCGATCGACCCCCGAGAACTGCAGCGAGCCGGCACCCCGATCGCGATGATCGAAGGGTGCCGGCTCGCTCGGCCGGACCGGCGCTTGCGTCCGAGTCGGTGTCCTGGGCGGTCTAGCGCGCGTTGCGGGTGCGCGGAGCGCGGGCTGCGGCCACGCGCTCGCTACCGGCCCCGGCGGTGGACAGTTGGCCCGACGAGTTCTCCAAGTGGGCGCGCACGAACCAGTGGTACTGCTCCAGGCTCTCGGACATCTCGATGAGGAGGTCCTGCGTCACCGGGTCCAGGTCCTCGGTGTCATCGATGGCCTTGCGGAAGTCGCCGTTGACGCCGGTGTACACGACGTCGAGGGCACCCAGGTGAGCCAGTGCGTCGTCGCGCATCAGGTTGTAGTCGTCCCAGGAGCGGGACGCCACGAGGCGGCCCGGGGTGCCTTCGGGCGAGCCGCCGAGGGTGGCAATCCGCTCGGCGGCTGTGTCGGCCATCTCGCGCACCGCGTCGACCTGCGGGTCGAGCATCGTGTGGACCGAGATGAAGTTCGGTCCGACGACATTCCAGTGGATGTGCTTCAGCGTCAGATGCAGGTCGGTCAGCGCGTTGAGGCGGTCCTGCAGGATGCCGATGACAGTCTGAGCGTCGTTGATCTCCATGCCCGGGACGGTGTAGGCGATGGGGGCCTTGCCCGGCTTGCGGGCTGGGGGAGCCTTGCGGGCGGCGGTCTTGCTGATCGGGGTGGCCATCGTTGGGTCCTCCTGGACGTGGTTGCGTTGATCGTTCGGCCAACGGCTTCGCTACCCGCCGCCGGTGTTGATGAATCAACTGCGGCACGGGTCCTCAGATTGGACTGGCGCAGCACCCAACCCAGTGGGCGAATGGCGCCTAGATACAGATATGGGACGTCTGATGGAGGTGGATGCGGCGATGCGAGAGGCCAGCTCCTGCGCGCGGCCCGACGGTGCCATTGCCGGCGATGATTTCGCCGCGTGGATCGCCCCCCACTGGCCGGCGATGATGGCATTGGCGCAGCGACTGGGGGAGCGCGGCCATGCCGACGATGCCGTTCAGGAGGCGCTGGCGCTGGCCTGGCGCAAGCGCGGCCAGTTCGACCCGTCCCGCGGCACCCCCCGCGCCTGGCTGCTGGCCCTCACCGCCGATCAGTGCCGACGGGCCTATCGGCGCGGCACCCGTACCCCGATACCGGTCGATGACGTCGGCGATCGCCTGGCCGCGACGTCGGACACCGCGGTGGACGTCGACCTCCAGCGGGCGCTGACGACCCTCGCGCCGCGGCAGCGCCTCGCCGTTGAGCTCTTCTATTTCCTGGGTCTGCCGGTGGCCGAGGTCGCGCAGGTCATGGACTGCGCGCAGGGCACCGTGAAGTCCACCCTGTCCGACGCGCGGGGCGCGCTTCGGACCATTCTCGGCCGGGATCTGGGATGAACGACGACGACATCGATCGC